>JAPKYG010000067.1 GCA_026394435.1 Methanobacteriota archaeon
GGCGCTTCTAAAGAAGTATCCCAAGATGAAAATTCTCCTTAGCCCTATTGGAGCCCAAGGCTTTATTCTGGGCCGTGGGAACCTTCAATTAAGCCCTGCCGTTATCAAAAAAATAGGGCTCGATAACATTATTGTTGTTGCAACACCCTCTAAGCTTATGCATACACCGGTTCTTCGCGTAGACACCGGAGATAAGGAACTGGATCATCTTTTTGCGATGCAGGAATACCACATGGTTGTTATCGGATATCGTCTCAGTAGAGTCGTGAAAATACAAACCAACAGCTTTTAATATCGTAATCTTATTCACTGACCCCCTCTTGGGGATTAATCACTGTTGGAGGCAATAAAATGACACAAGTTACGAAGCGCAATGCAAATAAATTTTTAAAAGACGAATTTGATGATTTGGTACAGAACCATCTTGAGTGGAATATCCGCATCCTTGAGGGCGGATCAAAGCCTCATTCGATTGTGAATGGCAAAGAAGTCATCATGATGTGTTCGAACAACTACCTGAACCTCAGCAATCATCCCCGGCTCATTAAAGGAGCAATCGAGGCTGCAAAGAAATACGGCGCTGGGTCTGGTTCTGTCCGTGCGATTGCAGGAACCATGCAAATCCACAGAGATGTAGAAAAACGCCTCGCACGATTTAAACGGACTGAATCTGCTCTGGTTTACCAAACCGGTTTTGCTGCAAACGCTGGTCTGATTCCTCAGCTTGCCGGCGAAGGGGATGTCGTTATTAGTGATGAGTTGAACCATGGGAGTATCATCGATGGTGTTCGGCTCACGAAGAAAGCGGATCGAGCAATCTTCAAACACCGTGACATGGCTGATCTGGATCGGGTACTGAAAGATGCTGATAAGAAATACCGTCGTATCCTCATCATTACCGATGGAGTGTTCAGTATGGATGGGGATATCGCTCCGATGGACAAAATTGTGAAGCTTGCAAATGAATATGGTGCAATGACCTACGTGGATGATGCTCATGGCGAAGGAGTCATTGGACCTGATGGTCGCGGGATTGGTGCGCATTTCCATATCGAAGGGAAAATCGATGTGGAGATGGGGACTTTCAGTAAAGCGTTTGGTGTTGTGGGTGGCCTGATTGCAGGGAGCCCCACCAGCTGTTTCTGGTGCTCAACTTGCGGCTATTGATGTGTTAGAAACAGAACCTGAACATGTGAAACGACTATGGGATAACACGAAATACTTCAAGAATGAATTGAAATCCTTGGGATTCAACACTGGTGAAAGTGAAACACCAATCACTCCTGTTATTGTTGGAGACTCTGGAAAAGCAAAAGAGTTAAGCAACCGATTGTACGATGAAGGTGTGTTCGCACTGCCGATTGTCTTCCCGATGGTTGCGCGAGATAAAGCCCGGATTCGAACCATGATGAACGCGGGTCTGACACAGAAGGATTTAGACTTCGCCCTCGATAAATTCGAGAAACTAGGGAAACAATTATCCATTATCTAATCCTATTTGAGGGAGAAGGCATCATGCTTTTCTCCTCTTTTCACCTTTGCACAAAGTATATATAAAAGATGTGAGATTCGTTATCCAGTGTTTTTCTGGTGTTTACTGGAGAGTAATTTATGACAGATGATTTAAAGAAAACTGGTACCACCATTCTTGGTATGGTATGTAAAGACGGTGTTGTTATTGCAACAGAGCGACGGGCAACTATGGGTACGCTCATTGCTCATAAGGCGACAAAGAAACTGTATCAAATTGATAATCATCTCGCGCTTGCAACCGCAGGACTTGTAGGTGATCTCCAGGTTCTTTCTCGATATCTGAGTGCAGAGACGAAATTATACAGCCTAAAACGAGATGCGGAAATGTCAGTGCAGAGTGCTGCAACACTCATGTCCAATATCCTGAATTCCCGAAAATTCTACCCGTATTATGTCCAATTGATTCTTGGCGGGTGGGATTCTGCAGGAGGACATGTGTATTCATTGGATGCAGCTGGTGGTTCTATTCCTGATAAATATACCGCTGGTGGCTCTGGGTCACCCTATGCGTTCGGTGTTTTAGAGGACTCATTCCGAGATGATATGACCGTAAATGACGGTATTGATCTTGCTCTCAGGGCGATTACTGCTGCGATGGGTCGAGATTCAGCCTCTGGAAACGGAACTGATGTAGCAGTGATCACGGAGAAAGAATTTAAAATGATACCTGAAGAAGAAATCAAAAAACGTTTACAGAAAATGGGGAAGTAAACGGTCCGTATTCTCAGAGGAATCTCACCAGATAAAAAAAATATAAAAGTTCGTTTTACAAGCTTTCAAAAAGGTAGAAAATGACCGTTGATGATGTTTTAGCAGAAATACGAGGCAAGATTCGAGGTTCAATACCTGCAAGTGTTGACATCTCTGAAGTAGAATTCGAAGGGGCGCTTCTTGTTATTTACACCAAGACGCCAGATAAATTTGCCAATAACAAGGATTTAATTAAAAATATGGCAAAGAGCCTCCAGAAACGGATCGTGGTTCGCCCTGATCCGACGGTTCTCACCGATATTGATATTGCAGAAAAGAAGATACGGCAGATTATCCCCAAAGAAGCAGAAATCACGAATATTTATTTTCAACCTGATGTCGGTGAGGTCACGATTGAGGCGTTGAAGCCTGGTGCTGCGATTGGGCGAGAAGGTCAACTGTTGAATGAAATACGCAGGAAGATTAACTGGGCTCCTAGTATTGTTCGAGCGCCACCGATTCAATCAAAAACCGTGCAGGAGATTCGAGGATATCTCCGTTCAATGAGTGATGAACGGAAAGAAATTCTACGGAGGATAGGGCGGAAGATCCACCGTGGTGCCTCAACAGGGGAAAAATATGTTCGTATGATAGCCCTTGGTGGGTTCCGAGAGGTTGGCCGATCCTGTGCTATGTTGCATACCCAAGATAGCAAAGTTTTGATTGATTGTGGTATTGATGTGTCCGCAGAGAATAACGGATCACCGTACATACATTTACCTGAGGTACTTCCCTTGGAGAAGATTGATGCGGTCGTCATCACGCACGCCCACCTTGATCACGCCGGGTTAGTTCCTATATTGTACAAATACGGATACGATGGTCCTATCTATTGCACTCCACCTACCCGAGATCTTATGACGTTGTTGCAGATGGATTACATTAAAGTTGCTGCTGCGGACGGCAAGAAAGTTCCCTACTCATCTGAAAACATTCGTAATGTCATTAAACATTGTATCGTAATGGGCTACGGGGACACGACCGATATCACCCCTGATATTCGACTCACGTTTCATAACGCTGGCCATATCCTTGGCTCGTCTATCTGTCATTTCCACATCGGAGATGGATTGTACAACATAGCGTTCTCCGGTGACATTAAGTTTGAACGCACATGGCTGTTCAACCCTGCGGTAAACCATTTTCCTCGGGCTGAGGCTCTCATCATTGAATCCACGTATGGAGGACATGATGACTTCCAACCCAGCAGGAAAGAGGCGACGGATCGGCTGAAGGATATTATCCGTACCTCGATGAAGAAGAAAGGAAAAGTTCTTGTTCCTGTGTTCGCAGTCGGGAGGAGCCAGGAGGTCATGATTGTCCTGGAGAATCTCGTGAAAATGAAAGAAATCCCGGAAGTTCCCGTGTACCTTGATGGAATGATCTGGGAGGCTACCGCTATCCATACCGCGTACCCAGAATATTTAAACAACAAGCTGAGAACACAGATTTTCCAACAAGGAGATAACCCCTTACTATCTGAGATTTTCAAACGCGTTGATAGCGGTGAGATGCGAGAAAAAATCCTTGGTGAGAAAGACCCTTGTGTGGTGCTTGCCACCAGTGGTATGATGAACGGTGGCCCGGTCATGGAGTACTTCAAACACTGGTCAGGGGAAAGTAAAAATACGTTGGTGTTCGTCGGATATCAGGCGGAGGGCACCATCGGGCGGAGGATTCAGCGAGGCGCAAAGGAAATCCCTATGAATATCGGAGGTAATCTCGTAAGTCTCCCTGTTGAAATGAATGTGGAGACCTGCGATGGGTTCTCCGGGCATAGTGACCGCAGACAACTCGTGGGTTTCATTAATAATATGTCACCCCGTCCCGAACGTGTCGTGTTTGGCCATGGCGAAGAATCAAAATGCCTTGATCTGTCATCGACCATTCATAAACGACTGAATATGAATACTGCAGCTCCCTTGAACCTCGAAGCTATTCGCTTTGTTTAAACAATGTAGTATAAAAATAATGGTTGAGTGTTACTTTTTTTCAAGTAATTGAGCGCGCAGGCAGACATACAGATTGACGTTTACATGCTAGATTAAACGAGTATTGCTTCTTTTCTTCCTATAAGAAAGACGGCAAGGTAGGTTGGGACTTCCTGTTCACCTTCGCTCAGATGGAAACTCTGATCATTCATATCTAACGATACCGATTGATGCAACGCGATACGAACTGGGTCGTCAGGTAACACGACCGCGTCTCTCAGTGGGTCAAATTCTTTCAAATCATCCACTGAGATTTTCACGACCTTCAAACCGGTCTTCCCATGTAACGATGAAGGCAATCGAATAAGTCGTTTTACATCACAGGTAACCGGCTCATCAGTTTCCCCTGCACTTAGTGATACCGCGGTTTTTCGGAGAGCGCTATTTAAGAAGAACTTACGAATGGTCTTGGACTGATCAAGCAACCCGGTTTTTATCCGATTCACCCGCTCTTCAGATAGCTCCTGCACCAGTCGCTCTGCATCGCGCTGACTCACCCCATACTCTTGCAATTTTTTCTCTGGATCATCGCTCTTTTTGATTTCATCAACAAGCTCAATGATCCCCCGACTAATCCTCCCCTTCCACCCATCCTGATCAGGTGTTGGCATCTTCAAACTTTTCCCACTGGCAAATGAGTAGCTTCCGTAGCTTTTTCTCCCTGTGACTTGTTCATGGAAGATAATGGAGTCCTGCAGATCACGCCCCGTGATATAATCAACGATCTCCCGTCGTTCATTGCTATCCAGATCTAGAACCACCGGATCCTTCACATGACAATGATACCCTCTCCCTCCGCTGAAATACAGTTCCATATTTTTTTCTTTGAACCCAAAATCACCAAGTAAAAACTCCTCAATCAATTTAATAAATTCTTTTTTCACTTCAACAAGTGACTCGGCGTATCCCATTTTTTCTGCGTTGGGAAGATGATCAGAATCCAAATCGAAGATAAGTTCAGCACCCATCCAGGTTTTCTCCGCCATCTTTGCTGCATCTGGGTGCTGGTAATACGCAGATGAATAGTAGGTATGCTGTGGAACCCGTTCCGCGAGGAAATTCCAGACCATTTCTCGTTTCTCAAAACCCAGGTGTCGCACCATACCTTTTCCACCAAAGAACAGAAACGCAAATTCCCTGCGTCCAAAACGATCCGGTAGTCCTATTTTATTTGATGTGTAATACGTTTGAAACGAGTTTTTCAGGAATTCTAATGATCTTTGAGCTGAAGGATCGTCTCCCATGGTGAACAATCAAAATATCATACCGGTGTATAATCTTTATCCACCCGGGGAGATAAAGTTTTATTAACAGTAGACATTACCCTGTGGTATGGGTAGTATTATTGAGAATGAACTGTTCTCATCATCTGTGATCAAAGACCTTCATGCGCTTGATTTTGATTACGTTCCCGCGGAGTTGCCTCATAGAACCGAACCGCTCAAAAAACTTGCTCAGATGTTCAAACCACTCCTTACCAATATCGCACAGAATGCATTCATCAGAGGGCCAGTAGGAACAGGGAAAACCGCATTGACGAAGCATTTCTGTCAGTCGCTTGTTCAGATCGCACGGAAACAAGGAACGATGATCGAATACATCCATATCAACTGTCGGAAACGGTCCACGGATGCGATGGTTCTTCTTGGTGTTCTGACGCATTTTGATTCACGGTTCCCTGACCGGGGGTTCTCGGTGCAGGAAATGTTGCAGGTTCTTCGTACGCACCTCCAACGAAAAGAAGCACAGCTCCTTCTTGTACTTGATGAGGCAGATGCGCTGTTGAAAAAAAGCGGGTCAAATCTTATTTATGATCTCACCCGGTTCAACGATGAAACCATGAAAACAAGCAATCCTGTATCTGTTATCATGATTTCGCAGAAGGATGTGTTCACCGAGCTGGACGCCGCAGCACTCAGCACGTTTAAACGGAGTAACGCGGTCGTCTTGGAGAAATATGCCCGTGATGAGCTTTGTGATATCGTACGGCAGCGTGTGGGTCTTGCGTTTCACGCAAACACGGTCCTTGGTGAGAGTGTTGATCTCATCGCTGATATCGCCAGCGAGTTTGGTGATGCACGGTTTTCTATTGAGCTGCTATGGAAGGCAGGGATGTACGCTGATGAGAAACATGCAAAGCAGGTGGTGCCTGAGCATGTGCGTGCCGCCAAAGCAGAAACCTATTCGGTGGTCACTGAAACGAAGTTAAAGAATCTAGGAAAACATCAATTACTTACGTTACTATCGGTTGCAAAACGACTGCAGAAGGATGGTACTGCGTACGCGAACACTGGTGAAGTGGAGAAAACCTATGCGATCACCTGTGAGGAATATAACGAGGAAACTAGAGCGCATACGATGTTTTGGAACTATCTGAAAGATATTGAACAAGCTGGATTTATCCAAGTGAAACTCTCGGGAAAAGGTCAACTTGGGACCTCGCAGCGTATCTCTCTTCCCGATATCCCTGCTGAGGTATTGCGGAGTAAGTTAGAGGGACTTCTCGCATAGTCTAGTGAGAGGGCAGGTGTGGCATTCCGGTTTTTTTTTCAGACAATTGTTTTTTGCGAGTTTTACGAGAAGAGCGTGGAGTTCTTTGTATACTGATACTAGTTCTTTTTTTAGGATTGTGTGTTGAAGCTCGTTTTCAAAAAAGTACTTGATATCATCGTAAGAATCGTTTAATACTTGAAACGGTACTCTTTTACAGATACGTTTCGTATACGCATCAACTACAAAGGCGGGATGATTTCCTGCGTATAAGAGCATGGAATCCGCTGTTTCCGGGCCGATCCCCTGCAAGGAAAGTA
>JAPKYG010000181.1 GCA_026394435.1 Methanobacteriota archaeon
TGGAAGAAGTTGGATGGAAAGATTGCGATGTTGGAAAAAAAGAAAGACATGAGAGTAATTTTATCATCAAATACGAGTAGTGTCTTAGATATCTGTTCAAAGTGTATCAAAAAAATCCCGCGAAAGTTGAATTGTTAGACAGCCTCTTGATTACCACAAAATATGAGTTAAATTTTAGATATATAGATTTTAAAGAAAACCTAATGGGAGTTTATATTGTAAGTGATTCGAAGAAATCAATTTTTACTTTATCTCAACAGACAGCCATAACTTCCGCTCAAAGCCAATGATTTTTCACTTTTTTATATCGCCCCTAGAAAATTATTGTTTTATCTTTCATTAATTATATTTTTTAAAAACATTTAAATTGAACCAGTAGATTCAAAAGATAATTGAAGAAGACAGAAAGCAAATGCCGAATGTAAATAATGACAATAAGAAATCCAAGAAGAGATTAATGAAAGAAGTTGCATTAATACTAGTAATTCTTCTAATAATATCAAGTGTTTTTATTTACTATGAATATTTCGCAGAGAAAGAAATAATACAAGAAGAAACAGAAGAACCTACGAATCTTGATGACCGTATCAGTCCTGATATTAATCAGGGTTTGACTGTTGAGGTTTTAAGGATTCGTAATCGTGGTCTTATGGATAGGATGCTTGTTTTGGGTACTAATTGGAAAGATACTCCTAGTTTTTATTGGATTATCGATGTTGATGGTGAGATTTCTGATAGTCTAGGTTATGTTGGTTTTGGTTCTAGTGGTACTTTTAATACATGGGATAATATGGGTATGGAGACTAAGCAGAATTATTATATTGGTGAGGAGCAGGAGACGTCTGATGTAAGTATTTCTATTGTTGAGCAGGTAAAAACTGGTTTGTTTGGTCGTAAGACTACGGGTGTTGAGAAAGAGAAGATAGTTTTGGTTTATGATTTTCGTACGGGTCGTTGGTCAGGTGATGATGGCTTTATGGATAATGATGGTTATGGTCATTATCTTGGTGAATCTTATGAGGTTTGGTTTAATGTGTATCAAGCTGATTTTGATCATGATGGTATCCCTTATTGGACTGAAGTAAATGTTCTTGGTACTGATCCAACGGTTGATGATAGCGAGCTTGATCCTGATAATGATGGTATACCTACTAGCTGGGAGTGGAAATGGGGTTATGATCCTATAGTTTGGAATGATCATAAAAACCTTGACCCTGATGTTGATGGGCTTGAGAATATTGAGGAGTATCAGATGAGGAAGTATTTTGCTAATCCTTTTCAGCCAGATATTTATATTGAAACTGATGGTATGAATAAGAAAGGTTTGATGGATATAGAGCATGTTTTCTGGGAGGAGTCTCAACAGATGATTATTGAGCGTTTTGCGCAGCATGGTATTAATGTTTATATTGATGATGGTTGGGATGATGGTCCGGTGAATGGTGGCGGTGAAATGCTGCCTTTCGTTGACCAAATCGATGATATTATAGGTGGCCAAATAAAGGCTTTTTATGAGCATAATTTTGCTGATGAGCGAAAAGACATATTCCGTTATTTGGTAGTAGCAAATAAACTCGGATGGACTACCCCATCTAATTATAATTCTTATGATACTATTAATGTAGGCAGTAATGTTCGTTGGGTGTTTAAAGGCTATTTAGCATTTACACCACGATACCATAGAGTAGTTTTAGCGAAAAATATTTTACATGAACTAGGGCACTCAATGGGTTTTTCGGTTTGGAGTTACCCTGGCGTAGATATAAAGATTCCTGTTGGCGTTAGATATCCAAATATGCCTGAGGAAGATTATGAAAAATATCTTAATGAATATCATAGCGTCATGAATTACAAATGGATATGGATGGATAGAACACTCTTTGATTACTCCGATGGTTCTAATGGTCCACCATATGACCGGAACGATTGGGATTACATTTATTTACCTGCTTTCCAAACAGATGAAGTAGCCTACGAGGAACCAGTTGATGAAACATTTGAGGATTTCGAAATAGTTAATGACTATCAGGGTGTACAGCTCAAGGGATGGGTATATGATGAGAATCTAACAAGTGAATATCTTGAGGAACTCACAGATCTTGTTTATGTGAAAAACGCAGATTGCAGCATGAGAGTATATGTTAACACAGAGAAAGGATCGGATAACTTACAAGACATCAGAGTGTATGCAATGCCAAATGTCAGTCCTACGCATACAGTATGGTCTTTAGTCGCCCAAGGAAAACTCAATTCTACTGGAGATATAACCTTTTACTCATTACAAAAACTTATAGATGACGTAATGAAAAATATCTAACATACCTAAAATATTCTAAATTACTCTATCTTTTCTTTTTTTTATCATCGTTTCTTTTAGGGGTGCGGTAGGTTTTTCATCCATTCCAGAAGCTCCTGGAACATTGTGGTGAACCGTGGATCATTTGCCCGCAGGAGCGCGATGTACCCGAGAAGGGAGCGTTCATCAAGGTCTTGGGTCAGTGCGGGGAGACCAAACTTGTAGCGCTCGACGATTGTTATTCCGTCGTCGAATATTGGATCAGCGAGTAGGGGGCCGAGTTTCTCTTTTTTTTCCTGAAGCTGCGTGGTGATGTCTGTTTTCATCGCGAGCAGCTGCTCTCTTATTTGTTGAGGGAGTTCTTTTTGTAGACTGTCCGTTTTTTTGTGGATGTCTTTTGTGGCGTCTTCTGAGTTACCGAGGCTTGTGGTGATGGCAGTGATCATTTCTTTTGACAGTTTGGTAAACCTCTCTGAAAATGCCTCCGTGACCGCAGACATGAGCAAGAGGGAGGTGTTGCAGATCACGTTCAGTATTTTTGTTTCCCGTGCCGGGGTGTTCTGTTCAGTGGGTTTGATTTTTTGCTTTGTTGTCTTTTTTGGCATGTGATTCACCGGAGCTTTGCACGCTCATAAGTACGTCATCTCTTTAAAAAGTAATTTACGGGATGTCTGCCTGTTTGATGAGGAGATTGTTCATCTATAAAAATATTTTTTAAGTCAGAGTCGTTCTTTTTTACAATGGTCAATTTTTACAAATGCAAAAAATGCGAAATGAAATTTGTCGCCCCGATGAAGTTGCAAGACGAAAAGGGTCGTGTAACATACGTTTGTCCAAATTGTAAAAGCCGTAACTGGGGGCCTCTTGGTTGGTAAGCTCTTTTCTATTGCTACGATCAGGTTGGTTGAAAAAAGGATTCGATAGTTCCGGAAAGGAAGTCATAGAGCGCTTTGCATTCATTGCCCTCAAGTGGTTCATCGGTAACTGGTTCAGAGAGCATAATAATGATGTTAAGCCGTTAGCATAAATTAGTAAATGATATTAATTTATGGGCAAATTAAACAGGAGTCGAAAATCTCGTATTGTCCAATAATTTCTGTCACTTACTAAATATCCGTTAAATTTATCTACTAGAAGTCTATATTAATAAGTGGGTTTGGGCTCTTTGAAATGTTTTTTTTCATTTCTTTCCTCCCAGACTTTTAGCCCAGAC
>JAPKYG010000028.1 GCA_026394435.1 Methanobacteriota archaeon
CTGCAGAAGTCTCCACTAGCGTCGTAGATGTCTCCGTAATACAGGTCAGAGAGAAGATCTCTCTCCCACCAGGATGCAAGCGTAGCTCGGATCGGAAGTTTCTTCATATCACCAACTAAAAGTACATACTGAGTGTTCCAGTCCTCGACTGCGTGTTTAATGAAGTATTTAATCCTTTCAGGATTGTCTCGTCCAATGGAAGAGTTGTAAATCTCGTCGAGCGTGACCAGCATGGTCGAAACACCATACGCGTTCTTATGTTCAACGAGAGGTTGAAGGGGTCCAGAAAACTCAGATGGAGTAATAATCACCAACGAATACACGTCAGATGAGACCGGAGCGGGTGATGCTGCATTGTAGGTGATGTGGATAGTAAAATGTGTAATATACTGAAGAAGATGAGCGTTCGGAAGATACCGAACAGGCGTAATATGACAGGTGACAAACAAGACATGTTCGTTGTCCTTGTTTAACCCTGCTCCTGTTGTAATGCTGTACCAACAATTTGGATAGGCATCATTGCTGTTGTAGACCTCTTCATTGAGACGTCCTTCTAATGGAATGATCTGATCGCCAATCTTTTGTTTCGACGGCACTGGTCTGACCTGTTTTTCCACGCTCATGGTCTGTATCAATGAGGGTACGATATCGACTGAGGTTAAACGAGCACCAAGTGGGAATTCGAAGGTTTTAGAATAAACCGGCATCAACGGACATCCTTCCTTGGTCATGACCCCGTCTGCTTCGCCGACCACGATCTCATAAAAGTCATTGTTTTCCCTAAGAATTGGTGTTGAAAAATCGATACTGCATTCAACGGTTTCCACCTTTCGAACATTCGTCTGAGCTACTGCTGGTGTTGCGCTTATAATAATGAACAGAACAAGTATTCCACCTATGATTAATTTTTTTTTGATTGCGTTCTTCATATGGTATCCCCTTGGAGATAACGAAATATGTTCCCCTTTATTAACGTTAACTCTCTCTATAGATATGAGAGATCACATTATTTAAGGCTTTTTATAAAAAAACAGGATTCACGCTCGTGACGGCCTGTCCACTGCAAACCACCTGTTGCTCAAGAGAGAATTTAAATATTAAAAGCCGTATACTGCCTCACTTCTACCAGATAAAATAGGTGAACTATGGGTAAAGGAATAAATGCTGCACGCCAACTTAAAAAAGCACGAAAAAACCAGTTGTGGAATGATCGATATTACAAAAAACGAGTCCTTCATTTAAAAGAAAAATCAGATCCTCTCGGAGGTGTTCCGCAGGCGAGAGGTATCGTCATTGAAAAAGTCGGTATAGAGGCAAAGCAACCGAATTCAGCAATCAGAAAATGCGTTAAAATCCAGCTTATTAAAAACGGCCGGCAGATCACCGCGTTTGCCCCTGGAAACCATGCCATCGGATTCATTGATGAACACGATGAAGTTGTGGTCGAAGGTATTGGCGGTCGAATGGGTCGTAGTTACGGTGATATCCCTGGTGTCCGATTTAAAGTAATCAAAGTAAATGATGTTTCCTTAAATCAACTAGTAAAAGGAAAAGTTGAGAAACCGATGAGACGATAAATATGAGTGAAAAGAAAGAAATACAACCTGCTACAGCATTTTTCCCGATGTTTGAGAAATACGACATGGGTGTTGTGAAGATTGAAGATCAAGGACTTCAACGCTACATCAATTTAGAAAACAAGGATTTTTTCCTTGGCGCGCCTCATGCAAATAAGATGTTCGGGAAAGCAAACCTTTCGATTATTGAACGTCTGATTAATATCCTCATGAAAACCGAGATGTATACCGGGCAAAAAACCAAGGCCTACAAAGTCGTTCGAATGGCGTTTGAGATAATTGACAAAAGGACAAAGATAAACCCCGTGCAGGTCCTTGTCGATGCATTGCAAAACGCGGCACCAAAAGAAGAAACCACCCGATTGCGGTTCGGTGGTATCATGGTTCCCAAAGCAGTGGATATTTCACCACAACGCCGACTGGATATTGCATTACGCAACATCTGCTCCGGTGCGATGACTGCGAGTCATAAAAATAAGAAGAGAATTGAGGCATGTCTTGCCGATGAGCTCCTGAAGGCGAGCAAGAATGATCCTGCATCTTTTGCGGTTGCAAAGAAAAATGATCTTGAACGGGTCGCCAAAGCAGCTCGATAAAACAATGGAAGACCTAATGGTTTTTGAAGGTGTATAAAGTATGGGGCGAAAAGAAGAAAACATTCAGAAAGCAACAGCTCTGATGAATAAATTGGATCATATCCGTAACATCGGGATTGCTGCACATATTGATCATGGGAAAACCACGTTTTCTGATAACCTGCTTGCAGGATGCGGCATGATGAGCGAGGAGCTTGCAGGAAAACAACTGGTACTTGACTACGATGAACAAGAGCAGGCACGTGGGATTACGATTAACGCAGCATCAGCTTCCATGGTTCACACCGTTGAAGGACAAAATTACCTGATTAACTTAATTGATACACCAGGACATGTTGACTTCGGTGGTGATGTTACCCGTGCAATGCGAGCAGTTGATGGTTGCATCATTGTCGTCTGCGCCGTAGAAGGCGCGATGCCACAAACGGAAACGGTGATTCGTCAAGCGATCCGTGAAAAAGTTAAACCAATATTGTTCATCAACAAAGTAGACCGACTCATTAATGAACTTCGAGTCACACCAGAAGAGATGCAAAATCGATTCATTA
>JAPKYG010000040.1 GCA_026394435.1 Methanobacteriota archaeon
CTTGCAGTTCTTTTGATGCTTGAAATCGTACGTACATCGGCATGTTTTTTTAGCCTCCTTTCAGAGCTTTCATCGATTCCATTCCTTAGGAAATGGTAAGGTGGGAATGTAGCCCCCATATAAAAACCTTTTTCACAAACCAGGTACAGGAGTCCGTTCAACTTCTAGTCGATCCGCGGTCGGATATTCCTCGACGATGAAGCAGCGGTATCCTTGTTTGGTTAGTTTTGGAGCAATTTTCTGCAGTAGCCATGCAGCAAGTTCGACCCGTTTATTTTCAGTATCAATATAAAGAAGATGCGATGGAACGTTGTAGGTTTCTTGTAAGACTATCGCGAGACGTTTTAGTGTCATATGAGATGGATAAATGGCGCCTTTTATCAAGGTTCCATCGTTGGTGACGACATCATAAGGTTTTGCGATATGTTGTGCGCGTCGTTTGATACGGTTTTTGAGTTGAACACCATCTTTAAACGAAACAGAGCAATAATGTACTCCGATGCGAAGGTCCTTTTTTTGTGCCATCTTTATGACCTTTACTGCGGTCTGTTCGCTTCCTTTGACACCAGCGGAAATATCATTTTTTACTTGGTATCCTTTACTACGGAACGCGTCACAGTTTCGCTCTGAAAATTCTAGTTCGTTGAGGTTCACCCACCGTACACCTTGTGTCTCAGCCCAAGTGATTAGAGAGAGGATTTCTTGTTCCATTTTTGGGAGAGCAGGGATTTCAATAGCAACATCAGCATTTGTATCAATGATGTTCTTGATTGTTTTTTTAATAGGGCTTTTTTCCATGTTCTTCCAGGTTTTGGGAAGTGGATGAAATCTTACCTCGTCAAGACCTGTAGCGATAAGATCATGGAGATGATCTCCATTTTTCAGTGCAGAGGTATACAGATGAATATTGAATTTTTCTCCAAAGGTGTCCTTCAGCAGAGTGATGTAGGTTTTTACTCGTTGCCAGACAACAAGGGGATCACCACCAGTGATTCCAGCACCTGTCGCTTCTATGTTTTCTGCTTCTCGAATCAATTTGTTGGTGTCCTGTTCGTTTTCTAGTTCCCATTCGTCAGCAAAAATCCTGTCGGTGCCAGCTTTCTTGAAACTCAGGGGACAGTAAAAACACTTCGTCGAACATAATCCAGTGACGAGCACGACCATCTTTGATCCTTTTGAACACATACGACAGGCTGGTGAGAGGGGAGCAGTGAAGATGCTGTCGTTACGCCAGAGGGTGATATTCTTCATATTTTACCTTCTCTATAGTACAACAGTAAATAAAGTTGCGTGGTTCTGATTATTATTACTGTTCATCAACCACGGTCTAGTTTCTCTTTTTGTTTTAATAATTCATTATGTGCGATGTCGACATAGCTTGCATCGATTTCAAAGCCGATGAAATTCACTCCAATTCTTTGGCAGGCGAGTGCTGTCGAGCCGGTTCCCATGAACGGGTCAAGGACAATCATATTCTTTTTCACCCCATGAAGTTTAATGCACATCTCAGGGAGTTTTTCTGGGAAGACCGTCGGATGTACCCTTGCGTTTTGTATCGTAGCATAAGGGATGAACCAGGTGTTACCTCGTCCCCGAAGATCTTTTTTTGCTTTTTTCCAACGCCCAATATTGGTTTTATCCTGGTATTTCACACCAACAGCAAGGGAATCTATGGTAACGTCTCCGGTTATGGTGAAATGAAAGATGTATTCATGACAGTTACTCAGGTAGCGTGTGCTGTTGACCGGTTGGTAATGTCCGACTGCGATGTCATCAGTGATAGTCTTGTAGTGACCCACATCATCTTTTGGAATCGCAATGGATTTAATCCAATGAATAGTGTTCTGTAAGATAAAGTGGTTACGGAATCGATTCGCTATATCTAATGCAATCCACAGATCAGTTGGTTTTCCCCCCATGTTAAGGAAAAACGACCCGTTTTTCTTCAACGCTGTTTTACATGCGACTGCGACGTTTTCCATCCAATCTAGATACTCAGTTCGTGGGCGGATATCATGATACGACCGATATGGTTTTCCAATATTATACGGGGGGGATGTTACGATCACATCAACAGATTCACTGTCGATCTGCTGAAGACCGGTAAGACAATCCATCTTATGAATCGTGTTATATTTAAGACTCATTCCCACTCACATGCTCGCGTCGTGCTATTATCATACTATAGTATCTAGTATCCATAAAAATTTTATAATGCCTGCGATATCCTACACCCGATGAACCAACAACAGATAAAAAAAGAAATCGAGACGCATCATATCAGATGGATCCAGATACATTTTACCGATCTTATGGGCGGTTTACGGGTTTTCCATGTCCCTGCAGACCGATTCATAAAAGATGATGTTCTTGCTAAAGGTTCACGCTTTGACGGCTCCTCGGTTGGATTCCGAAAAGTCGAACGCTCAGACATGCTCGCAGTTCCTGACCCAGATACCTTCCTGGTTCTTCCCCATCTCGAAGGAGAAGCTCTCATTCGGGCGAATCTCTGCGATGTCGACTACAACCCGTACCGCGCAGGGCCACGACATATCCTTCATAGGGCAGTGGATACCGCAAAGAGCCAAGGATTCGACAGCATTATGATCTCCCCAGAAATCGAGTTTTACGTCTTTGACCATAACGAGAATAAATTTACTGAAATCAAAGCAAATCAAGGCTATTTCATTGCACCACCCCTTGATAACGCGAAAGAATACCGGAAACGACTCTCCGATGTCCTTATGGCCTGCGGATGTCAGGTCAAATACCATCATCATGAGTCAGGAAAATCACAACATGAAATCGAGATAGCAGAGCTTGATGCTATCCAGGCAGCCGACTTTTGCTGCTTCTTTAAATATGTCGCACGAGACATCGCTAGTACCTATAATTTTGACATTACCTTCATGCCAAAACCATTCTCCAATGAAGCAGGAAGCGGCATGCATGCACATATTGCGTTGCATAATAAAGGAAAAAACATGTTTGCTGATGACAACGACCCGTTTGGGTTGAATCAAAACGCACGGTATTTCATCGGAGGTATCCTAGAACACTCTCGCGGGATTGCTGCTATCGCCAATCCAACTTTGAATTCTTACAAACGATTGATTCCCCATTACGAAGCTCCTATTTATCTTGCCTGGGCGCCCCATAACCGTAGCAGCCTTATACGAATACCTTCAAAGAAGAATGTCGACGTCGAAGTACGAAACGCGGATCCTGCGGCAAACCCGTACCTCCTTTTCGCGGCATTAACCCATGCTGGTCTTGACGGTATTAAAAAGAAAATCAACTATGAACCTATCACGAAGAACATCTATAAGATGACCGATGAAGAAATTAA
>JAPKYG010000104.1 GCA_026394435.1 Methanobacteriota archaeon
GGTCTGTAGCCGTCTGCTTTCCCACTGGAAAGCCCCTCAAACCACAATAGAGAGAATATCGGTCCCTGGGTCGTGCTTGCATACCCAGTACGGAACTTACTGGTACCCGAGATAACAATTCGTCCATCGTGGGGAATTCCAGATCGGGAGAACAACGAAGTACGGAGGTTGAGAATGGTTCGGTCTGCAAACCCGCCTGCGTAACACGCGTCAATCAGGATGGCTGCTTTCTTGGACTCCAGTGGAGCAAGGATGTCCCCAAGTTCTTTATCGGTTACGGTGTCATCCCAGAGGAATATCTCACTGCTCTGGAGGATTTTTCCTCCAGTAAGTGGTTGATTTTTGTTCCCTGCACCATGGTTGAAAATCCAGAGAAATACTTCACTATCAGGGTATTTATTTGATTCAGTTATAAGATATTGTAAGGAGGCAAGAACGTTTTTTTTGGTCGCACTCCCATAGGTCATGTCGTACTCATGGGACCGCTCCTGCAGTGTTTTTTGTTTCGTGCCATACCCATTGTCACTGCGAATCCAGCCGTCATCAAAAAGAATCATGATATTTAATGTTGGATACTGATTGCATTCAATAAGATACGCTGCCATGTCCTCCGCAAGATATAAACCACCGTTCCCGAGTTTCGTGTCATTTTCTTCAGGGAAATTCGCAGCTGCGATAAAAATCGCCCATTTATGAGAACCAGAGTCAATCGATATCGGGTTATTAACAGTAAGAGTGACTGATTTTATCTCAGAGTAATCTTTACCATCGTAGGAGCGTGCGCTGATCGTGTACATCCCGTTCTGGGAGGTATACGTTGTCCAGTCGTAACTCCAGAGTGTCGTCCCCGTTGCAGTAGCCCAGTCATTCTCACCGATTTTTACTTCGACGCTGCTGATATTATCCTCTTTATCAGGATCGCTAGCCGTACCACTGATCATCACCAACCGTGCAATCGTTGCCCCGTTGGATGGATAGGTGATGGTGACGGTCGGCTTCCCGTTTAAGAGACGAAGATTAAAATTCTGGCCAAAAAACCCTGAGAAAACACCCACAAGTAATGTAATAACAACAATGACGGCGAGAGCGACAATCCATTTGTATTTCATTTTTCTCAGTATAGTATGTTTCTCTGTACTCCTTTAAAACCTTTGTTGAACAGTTCTTACCTGATTTCTTCTCTTAAAAATTATGCTTTTTGAAATGCTCATATCCTTTGTTTTCCAAAATCCGCTTGTTCCTATTATCTACCAGAATAATATCCTTTTTCTTTGTAACTATCCCAATCGCAGTCAGATCAACACCATGCTTCTTTAACATTTTTTTTGTTTGTTCAAATCTCTCGTGTGGTATTGTTACGAGGAGTTCATAGTCTCCACCGAAATGTAATGCGAGAGAGTACGGATCAATACCATGATTTATACTACAGAACTCACATAATTCTGAAGCAAGCGGGAGAGCATTTTTTTTGATTTCAAACCCGACGTTATTCAATTCCTGAAGCTGGTACAACGAAGCGGAGAGTCCATCAGACAAATCCATAGACGACGTCACCAAACGCTGCTGCGCGAGCAATCGTCCTTCCTTCAGTTTCGGAACAGGTTCTAAAAACGCTTTAGAAAGCTTTTTTTCAGAACTACGACGTTTCAACGCATAATATCCAGCACCAGCTTTTCCCAACGTCCCTGTCACTGCGACGACATCACTAGGACGCGCACCGGTCCGTGACATAAACTCGTCTTTTTTAACGGTACCAAACGCGGTTCCACACAACGTTATTTCTTGTGTCTCCTTCGTATCACCCCCGACGATCGTTGTTCCAAAAGCAACTGCGCATGCATCTGCTCCTTTCGTAAGCTCTTTGAGAAATAATTCCGATGTTTTTTTCGGGAGCCCAAATGAAAGGACAAGACCAAGCGGAGTTCCTCCTTTCGCCGCAATATCAGAAAGGTTTATGGCAACAAGGAACCACCCCATCTGATACGGTGTCATCTGCGCGGGAATATGGGTCCGTTGATACATCATATCGGTGGTGGCCAGTAGATATTCTTTTCCCATATCAATCGCAGCGCAATCATCACCGATACCACTGCGGTTTGTTTCTTTTGTAAGAACCGCTGCGATACGCTGAATCGCTGCCCGTTCTCCGAGATCAGATAATATCTTCACAACCATGACAACCCAACCAGCATAAAAAAGTTTATCACGGCCAGAGAGTTTCGCAATACAGGGAAAACAGGAGCGATTATTCTTGAAGAAAATGACCTACAAAAACAGTGGCGTTGACATCGAAGAAAAAGAAGAAGCAATCAAACAACTCCTGTCCAGCATCATAACAAAACGAAAAGGCAGCATCGGAAAACCAATGGGTGGACACTATGCAGGACTTATCGAGTTTGGCGACTACGCACTGGTCCTCTGTACTGATGGCGTCGGAACCAAAGTTAAGATAGCGGAAGCATTGAAGAAATGGGATACGGTTGGGATTGACTGCATCGCAATGAACGTCAACGACGCATTATGCGTCGGAGCAGAACCCTTAGCGTTTGTTGATTACCTTGCCATGGAGGACCCCAACCCAAAAATCACCAAAGAAATTGGGAAAGGACTTGAGAAAGGCGCGAAACAATCCAATATTTCTATTGTCGGTGGAGAGACAGCAGACCTCCCTGAACTCATCAACGGATTTGACCTTGCAGGCACCTGCCTTGCATATGTGAAAAAAGACCGGATCATCCTCGGAGATACGATTCAACCTGGTGACGTCATCATCGGATTGAGCAGCAGCGGAATCCACTCCAATGGTTACACGCTTGCCAGGCGAGTCGTTGAAGAAGCAGAATTCTCCTACACAGACCGGTTTCCAGATGACTTGTACCCCGGGAAAACCATTGGCGAAGTCATGCTGACACCAACCAGGATATACGTAAAAGAAATCATCGAGCTGTTCAAGAAAATCGACGTCCATGGACTTGCCCATATCACTGGGAGTGGACTGTGGAACATCCCTCGATTAAAAGAAAATGTAAAGTATGTGATTGAAGACCCCTTGGAACCACAGAAAATTTTCACCTTCCTGCAAGACTACGGGAACATCGATGATCGTGAAATGTACCAGATCTTCAACATGGGCATGGGCTTTGTCGTGGTCGTCGCACCGGAGGATGCAGCTGAAACCATCGGGATTCTTCAGAAATACTCTGATGCCGCCATAAAACTCGTCGGTACTGTCAAGAAAGGAACCGGTGTGGAAGTCCCGCGCCTAGGGTTAACTTATCGTTAAACCATTCCCTGTTGTGTCTTATGAAAATTGGAACTGTTGAGATACAGAATCGTTTCGTTCTTGCACCACTCGCTGGCATTAGCTGTACTGCGTTTCGAATGCTGTGCAAAGAAAACGGCGCTGGGTTGATGTACACACAAATGATCGATTCAGACATCATCAGCGAAAAAACATCAGATGAAGTGAAACAGTTCCTGAACATCCAAGACACCGAACGACCAGTCACTGTTCAACTCATTGGGAGCGAAAAAACCATTCTTGTCAAAACGGTTCACGCAGTTGAAGAGTTCGCTGATCTCATCGACTTGAATGTCGGCTGCATCGAAGATGATTATCTGGCGAAAGGATGCGGTGCATCTCTCTTAAAAGACCTCCAAAAACTAGAGAGTATTCTCAGGGCAATGGTTGAGGCAACCGATAAACCAGTGACCGCGAAGATTCGCATTGGCTGGGACAATCAGAATATCAACGGTGTTAAAGTCTCACAGTTAATAGAAAATTCTGGAGCACAAGCGGTGTGTATCCATGGTAGAACCGCAGATCAGCAGTACGCAGGCAAAGTCAACTGGACCATCATGAAACAGGTCAAAGAAAAAGTCCATATCCCGGTTATCGCAAACGGTGACGTCACCAGCTACTTCGACGGACTTGATCTCTTACAAAAAACCGGATGTGACCTGGTCATGATCGGAAGAGAAGCACAACACTGCCCCTGGATATTCAATCAAGAACCAGTAGACATCAAAAAACAGATCCTCCGGTTCATTGAGTTATACGAACAGTATGAACAACGACAATCTGCTGTTGAAGTCGCAGATCATGTGTTTTGGATGCTGCGGGATTTTAAAACATCGGAAAACACAAAAAAGGTTCATTTCATTGGAACAATCTCGCGGATTAAACGATACGTGAACCGTTTACAACAAGATGAATAAAATACAGCAAACATACGATGATGAGTTGATGGAGCAGATAGATAATCAGCGAGTGTCTTCCTAAAAAACATACCCCTCGACTCACAATGAACTGTGAATGATCTTTCAATGAAAATTTTCTTTTATTGTTTTGATACAAACTATTCCCTAGAAAAACCCCGATTAACACAACACCAAACCAGGGGAGCAAGGGAAAATAATCGAGGGTGTAAAAATGCGAAGGAACAAAACCCAGCCACAGCAGCCAAGGGAAATCAACAACAACGGTAATTCGGAGAAAAACACCAAGAATGATACAAAGAACTCCAAGAATGAGTGGCAGATTTCGAAACCGAATCAACGGGTACACCAAGAGAATTGAAAGACCAATGCAGTGCAGGACGCCGAACACGATGAATCCATTGTGAGGATATACCCAAGTAACAATCGTGATGATGAGACCTAACCCAAAAACACCAGCTCCTCGTTTAAGAAATTTTAACGGCAATTGTCGTTTTGACAATTTTTGTTGTGCGCGAGAATAACTTACTGTTAGAGAAATACCGACAAGTAGCAGAAACGTGGTGCTAATGGGATACAAAAACAGTAGGATAGGGAGCGAATCCAAATCTGTCGTATATACGCCGAAGTAGTTCAGATCAAAAACAAGATGATACACGACCATTAAAAGGATTGCGATACCACGGAGAATGTCAATCTCCCAAAACCGCTCTGATGGATTTTTTTTCACAGAACTATGGGAAAAGAAATATCTATATAAATTTGATGAAAAAAAAGAAAGTAGCGAGGAATGGATTTGAACCATTGGTCTACGGGTTATGGGCCCGTCGGGATTTCCTGACTACCCCACCTGTATAGGCTCCTTCCCGAAAGAGAAAGATGCTCGCTATGGGAGGCAGTCTCCACCGCCATATATCCGAAGTATCTTTCGGGAATACTGTTGCTTATACTTAAATCTAGTACCTATCCTTAGTCGCCATATCGTAAAAATCCTACCGTTGTATGTAGTATTTTGATTCCATAGCTTTGAGTAAATATCAATTTTTTTACAAAAAAATTGGACTTTTTTTAAAATAGTTTTACTTTTATTTGAAATAACAATATCTCCCTTTCGAACATAACCGTCAGAATCAATTAAACCAGATATGAAACCAATAATAAAATTTTCATTTGCTTCATATATCTGTAATTGAAAAAATTTTAAAAAATTATAGAATAATTTTGAGTTAATACGTATGATAATACAACCATGATGAAACATAATATATGGTGATAGTTGAATTTTTTTAAGTAAAAGTATCGTGTAATTTACAATATCACAATCTTTTTTTGGATTAAAATAAAAATATATTCTATAATGTCTTCCTTTATCGTGATGTAGATAACCATCTCCAAAGAATAAACCGATGAGGTATCCTTTTTCACCGTTATTTAATGCATTTATTTTGATTGTTGTAATCATATTCTTCCTTTCCACCGTGAATTTTTAGAAAGCAAAGTATGCCAATCAGTCAGACGTTTTATCGATGTTATAGTGCTTTTTCCTAATATATTCCTATGAGGGGTAGGTGAAAGTAATTTTGAATTTTTTTAGATACAATAGGGGAAAAAATAGGAAAACAAAAGGTTTTAATACAACATCATAGGAATATAATAGGAGGAGAGAAAATGGAGAAGATAATTGAAACACGCTTGATTACACGCCATTCACAATTCCCCACCGTGTGTATCTACTGCAATAAACAGATCTTTCCCAACAGCCTTCATTATGTCGAAGAAGGTGTGACCGGACATATCCATTCATTGATTGCACGGAAATATTGTGAAGAATGCTATAGAAAGCATGGGGAACAACTTTTACTGCATAAAACCACAAAGTGATCCTTTGCGATAGCGTCGTATCGTTACAAACATTTTTTATGAGAGATGAGATTAGCGGTGGGTAGTATTGCAGGGGTACCCGAGCATGGTCTAAGGGGTAGGGCTTAGGACCCTATGACGTAGGTCTCCGCGAGTTCAAATCTCGTCCCCTGCACTTATTATTCAGAGAAGAGAGAACCAATGAAAATCATCGCGTTCACCGGCATGCCAGCCTCAGGAAAATCAGAGGCGGTACAACTCGTAAAAGACAAAGGAATCCCAGTTATCCGCATGGGTGATATGGTCTGGGAGGAGACCAAAAGACAAGGAAAACCACTCGATGATAAAAACGTCGGAAACATCGCACAGACCATGCGTGAGAAACACGGGATGGACATCTGGGCACGAAGGACTGTAGAAAAAATTTATCGGTTAAAAAAATCACCGCTCCTTGTCATCGATGGCGTACGCAACATGGAGGAAATCGATTATTTTAAAAAAGAGCTTGGCAGGGATTTCCTGGTAATAGCAATCGATGCGCCTGATGAGCTGCGAAGAAAACGAGCGATTTCCCGGGGAAGAACCGATGACAGCAAGAACCTCAAAGACCTTGAGGAGCGGGATAAACGGGAGATCCGCTGGGGTCTGCAAAAGGTCATTGCAGATGCAGATATCATCATCCCGAACAACGGGAGTTTCACAGACTTTAAAAAACAGGTTATAACAGTGTTCAAAAAACTCTGAGGAACGATACTTTAATCTAGCTATTTTCAGATTATGCGCCACGATTCGAATGTTCGAAGCCAAAGTAACCGTTCAACTAAAGAAAGGTATCTCAGATCCCGAGGGTGTAAATACCTTAAAAGCAATCCATCTCCTTGGTTTTCCGAAAGTAAAGAACGCGAAAACCATCAGGACTTTTAATCTCACTATCGATGGAACAGATAAAAACCAGGTGAAAAAAGACGTCGAGCAGATCTGTCAGCGGTTACTCACCAACCCGGTGATTCATCAGTATGAAATAACAATTGAAGAAAAAAAGTAATGGGGAGTTGTTGTGCAATTAGACAATTTATTCAAAAAAATCAGAGCAGATATTGAAACCTACGAAATACAACTGCACGCTGCCTCAGATAAAGAGTTACTCGAGATAAGCAACCTGATGGGACTTGCGTTAGCACTCCCTGAGATGAAACGGATCAAGGAGTATTTCGGGAAACAGGGGCGGAAACCGACCGATATCGAGCTGCAGGCACTAGGACAAGCATGGTATGAGCATTGTTGCTATAAATCATCAAAGATACCTTTGAAAAAATATGTGTTTAATGTGGACGAGAACCGGATCATTGCCCGTGAAGACGCA
>JAPKYG010000160.1 GCA_026394435.1 Methanobacteriota archaeon
GGAAGAGTGGGCTCGTTGAGAATTGAACACGCCAACAGGAGAAACTCCAGGTGAAATAATTCTGATTTTTGGAGGTTTTGATGTTAAATTGGTTACGCTCTCTTCTTTTGTTGATTCGCTGCTAAAAGAAACAGATGTAATTCCTCTTCACACGAGGTACTCTCTCGCTTCCCAGCTTTTTCTCCCGAACCTGGAGATCACGTACGGGGCTTTCGAGTCAAATCCATCAACGTGCGTGATTATAAGATCGATATCAGACCCAAATCGCTTTAAAAGGTTTGTTCGTATACGGGAAAAAAGTTCATCTGTTAAAGGTTCTTGTTTTTTTCCATTGTCATCGAGAGCAATTTTTATTTCTATCTTGTCGAGCGTCTGTTGAATCAACTGTATTCGTTTCACTCGGATTGTGTTCATCTCAGAGAGAGTCGCTCCGATTACCGTATCAAAAAGAGAGATACACGCAAGTTTTTTATTAGGGAGCAGGAGTGCATCGCCTCTCCGCCCATGGATACTTTCGATAAGGCCATCAGCAAGTCCACACGAGCATGTGGAACGTGACGGGGTGATCACATCATCGATACCTGTGTACCTGATGATCGGTGTCCCATGTCCATAGAGTTTGGTCACCACTACAGCACCTGGTTTCCCTGAAGATTCTTCGCCATCGACATCGATAATCTCAAGGTGGACCATATCAGATAGGACATGGTATCGTTTCTCTCTGCATTCAAAAGCCATAGGTCCTGATTCAGTTGCAGCATAGATATCAAACGTTTTCGCCCCAAATGCCTCCTCGACACGGTGTCTGGAATACCGATCAAAGTATGCACCTGAGGATCCAATCACTCGAGGAGTGATAGTCCTGCCGTACCCGTTTTCTCTCAAATACGCAAGTTGGATAAGCACGAACGGATACCCAATGATCGCCTCTGGTTGAAACACATTCAGTTTTTTAATGAGCTCTGAAGGCGCGGCGCGGATATCAAACACATGGATATTCTTCAGAGAGGTCAACGGTTTAATTGAAGGGAACACACTCGTGAGAAAATAACCGTTTTCAAAACTATTAACGGAAAGGTCAAGCAAAAGTGCTATCCTAGTTCGTTTCCAATCAATCTCATGCTCTCGAAGTATTCGTACAAACCCGAGCATACTTTGGAGTAATGTCAACAGGTTAAAGTAGAGCGATAATGGGGCTCCAGTGGTTGCCGAGGTTGAAGCAACGATCCCTGTTTTTTTCTGAAATGAAGGAGAAATCACGTTATTTGGGAAGTTGCTTCTGAGGTCCTCTTTTGTAATACATGGGAGTTTATTGAGATTCTTGATCCCATGGATGTCCCATGGGTGGATTCCTGCTTTTTTGTATTTCTCTCTGTATACAGGAACCTCATAGGCATACGCGAGTATTGTTCGGAGTGATTTATCCCGAAATCGTTTGAGTGTTTCGTCGTTCATTTTTCGAAGTCGAGAGGGATCAACGAGATATTTGTAGACTGCTTTGCTGAGGAATATCGGATTGAGAAATTGGTTCATACGTTTACCTCGACGACTGGTCCATCCCAGTCTTTTTGCGACAGCGTATTTCTCTCATTTATCAGAATTTTTTCCAGTTTCTTCTTTGTGGGATTCTGAGACCCTCTCATAAGAATAAGCGCAGCATCATACCATTTCTTTGCTTGTGAAAACTTCTTTGTTAATGCAAAGAGTCTTCCCAAATTCCAATAATAGAGGATATGGTTTCGATTAAATAGAATCGCTTCTTGTAGCTTCATAATTGCGTTCTCGTAATCTCCTTGAATGAAGTCTTTTACTCCTTGATATGCAAGTTGCGAAGCTTCGTATTCAACAACTTTCTCAGAGAAAAACGACCGATCCTTGAGGACGTACCGTCGTGAAAGTTTCACTAGCGATGTTTTTACTGCGGAACCCGTCTGTCCACCAGATAATATCTGACGTATACTGTGTTTTCCAATGGTACTTACTGATTCTACCATCTGAGCTTGTGTTCCTGGAACAACTGGTGATTCTGTGAGAAGGCGTACAAGGAGCGCAGGAGTGTTTATCGAGATGAGGAAGTCTAAGACATGCAGGTGTCTTTGCACTGTCTGTTTTGAGAGGAGGCGATGACGAATGCATTCTTCTAAGAGAATCCTCGTTATTGTTGGGCTTCTGATTCCTCCTTCGATCACCAACTCATCGATAGCTTGTCTCTCCTTGCTCTTCTGATATCGGCGGAGTTGTGTGAGGATGAAATCAAGGAACGTTTCTTGCTCTAATGCAACGGAATTAGGTTCTGTGATGACGAGTTTTTTTTTCATTACTGTTTTTCTGCAATAGGAGATGATTTGGAATACCTCGTACTTCTGTGGTTTTTTACAACGAATCCGCAACGTTGGATTGTTCGCTTCCTGTATAAGAAATGATTTTTTAATAGCGGTAAAACCGGTTTTCCTCAGGAGGTCTTCCAGTAACACATCAGGGAAACAGAACAGATGGGACATGCCCGGTGAATCAATGCCAAAGACCCAGGATAACAGTTCTTTCTTTTTCTTGTGATTTCCTTTGAGGTACTCGCGAAATGATGTTGCTATATCTGGTGTCTCTATCAAGAGTGATCCACCGGGTTTTAACACACGAAACCATTCAGCTAGCGCATACCTGGTGATGATATATCCAAGGTGTTCGATAAGTTGTACTGCTTCTATTTCATCGACAACATTGGAAGGGAACGTGAGGGTATGCGCAGACATGATCCTATCTGCTACAGTTGCATCAAACGCATCGATGTTGATGAATCCTGCCTTGTAATATTTCCCGCAACCTATGTTGAGTTTCATGGGAGAATCTCCTGTTCGATTCTAAAAAAACAGTGAGGGTCGTTGTGGGGTACACCGGTGATGCTGTGTGATCGCGTCGTGCACCCACCTTTACAGTTCCTTCTGTATTGACATCCTTTGCAGTTGTTCCCAAGATCTTTGAGCGTGAATTTTCTTGTCGAGGAAAACGCTGTAGGATCGTTCCAGATGTCGCTGATCTTTTTCTTTCGAATGTTACCCTCGATGTATTCATCTGGTAACGTGAGGCATCCTTTGACGTCTCCGTTACTGGTGATCCCGAGCACGGTTTTTCCTGCGTAACAGCCGTTCCATGATGGATATGAACTGAGGTTGGGGAGTATCTTGGAGTGGAACCCAAAATTGTGTGCACCAACTACGCAAAAGGGTTTTTTTGCCATCGTCTTTTGGAGTGATGCGATGAACAGGCCGAGCGCATAATATTCGTTCTCTGATAAGACGAGATGCTTCGGGAATCTCCCTATAGGGCAGGTTTCCTGAATCTGCCAGTCAAGTTCTTCACGAAGTACCAACTCTCGTATGTTTGATAACTCCTTGAAATTTAATTTGTGTATCGTCGTGATAATTCCCACTCGCAGCCCTGCCTTTTTTACTGCTCGGATGAACGTCATTGTTTTTTCAAATGCGCCTTTGACTCTCCGGATGGCATCGTGGGTTCCTGCAGAGGCAGCGTCTACACCAACCATAAGGCACTCTGGTTCTAATTTTACTAAACGAGGAATACTGTATTTTGGATCAATGTATCCATTGGTGATAAGTGATAAGATGATTCCACGGTCTTTGATCTCTCTTGCGATAACCTGCCAATCCTTGCGGAGTAACAACTCGCCACCCATGAGAGCGATTCCTTTGCAGCCGAGTGCTGAGAGATCCTGGCAGACCTGACATGCTTCCGTAGTGGAGAGTTCACGTTGTCGAGATGATCCTGCAGCGGAGCCACAGTGCATACAGCGGAGATTACATTTTAAGGTCAGCTCCCAGACCGCGAGAGCAGGGGCGGTCTGTTGCAACGTCGTAATTCTCATACGGTTCTCCGTCGTTTTTTCGCAGATAATTCCTGTTCGATTTTATAGAAACAATACGGAGTGTTGTGTGGTTGGTTGGTGAATGCAGTGGACATTCCCATACAACCACCGCGACAGGTTGCACCATACGGGCATCCTCTACAGTTTTCCCCCAATTTTTTGACAGTGAATTTCCTGTTATAGGAGAACGACTCCGATGAATTCCAGATCTCGATGATACTTCTCGTTCGAATGTTTCCTTCTATATACTTCTCTGGTGTTGCAAGACAGCCGATCACATCCCCATTGCTTTTGATACTCAAAATTGACGTACCTGCTACACAGCCATTCCATATTGGTGAAAGACCTATACAAGGAAGAGCGCGGGAATGGTATCCAAAGCAGTGTGCTCCGATGACTGGAAGTTCCTTTTTTGTGTATTTTTTTCGTAATGATGCGATAAAGAGTGCAATCGCATAGTATTCCTCTTTTGATAACGCATAGTTTCTTGGAAATCTTCCTTCTGGTGTGGCGACTTGGATTTGCCATGCGATGGTCTTTCCAAGGAGGAGTTCTTTGATGAGTGGTAAGTCGTTCATATTCAGTTTGTTCACGGTCGTGATCACGGTGGTTGGTAGATTTTTGGTTCTGCATGACGAGAGGAACTCCATGACTTTTTTGAAAGATCCATTAGTACCTCTTATATAATCGTGTGTCGTCGCGGTTCCACCATCGAGACTTGTTGCAACGGCATATGGTTGAAGGCTCGCTAGTTTAGAGATACTATCCTTTGTGACACGATAACCGTTTGAGATGATGAGGAGTTTTATTCCTCTGTCTCTGATTTCCCTCCCGAGTTGAAACCAGTCGTTTCTAAGGAATGGTTCACCACCCATGAAACAGACTTCTTGGGTATTGATCTCTGCGAGGTCTTGGCATAATTTGATGGCTTCTTCGGTAGAGAGTTCGTTTGGTCGTGGTTTTCCTGCAGCAGAGCCACAGTGTATGCAACGGAGATTGCATTTCAGGGTTAGTTCCCAGACTACCTGTCCGGGTGTATAGTGTTGTTTCTGTTGCACAGCGTCACCCGGTTTTCATGGGTATCACATCGTGTGTTTTTGGTGGAATCTGGAGGTCTGTCCTGCTACTGAGAGAGCTCGTTGATGCTGATTGTCCCGTAGTAACCACCACCGTAAGACGGTGGGCCTATTGCGAAAACCATTTGTTCCTTTGTTGAGCTTTCGTGTCGGAGTATGACTTTGATGTCGTTGGTATTCAGACCTAATGTTTGTCCGAGTTTGTAGATCTCGGTTGTTTTCGTTCTTTTTTGTTTCATATTTTTCCCTCATATCTCTACATGTTAGCTTGTAACATGTATACATTTCTCATTTGTATAGTTTTCGCTCCAAACCTCCAAAGATTCTAATTCACCTCACACTCTACCTGTGAGATCATTGATGCTTACCACTCCATAGAAACCATTACCATACCGAGGAGGACCCAAAGAGAGGACCATAGACTCCTCTCCCGGGCTTCTACGATGAAGCAGAGCGTCTATATCAGTACGGCCTAACCCAAGCATATGCCCGAGCGGATGGATCTCTACGAGATTTACTTTTTTCTGTCTCATAGTTTCCCTCACACATTACCTCTCTAAATCATTTATGCTTATCGCTCCATAGTGACCATCACCATACTGTGGCGGACCCAAAGAGAGACACGCATGTTCTTTTCCCAGAGATGCGCCTCTCAGCCAAGACATCATCTCGCTATCGCTCAACCCGAGCGATCTTCCCAGCTTCGCAATGTTCACCAATATTGTATTTCTCTTTTTCATTTCTTTCTATTACCTCCTTTCATTTTTTTACAGTGTCCTCCCCCATTTTCCGTGTTTTAAAAAAAAACAATACTGTGTTCAACAGATTATATCAGCACAGGTGTTTATAAAACACACAAAACAAGAGGTCTTCTGTAATCTAGGGGCGAATGCAGGGCCCATTAAGCCTGTCTAAACCAATGGATAGTTCCTACCATGGTTATCACATAAATTATATGACAAACCGATATTGTTACAATTATTATAAATATTCTCCTTCCTTCATATAATAAACACGTTACATAATTTTTACAAAAAGCCTGGAAGAATAGTATGAACCAGAGTGTGCTCCTCTCTGAATTGAAAAATAAGTGGGCTCGTTGAGATTCGAACTCAAGACCTTCTCCGTGTCAGGGAAACGTCATAACCAACTAGACCACGAGCCCAATACCAAAATCATTATCACTGTATGTAGTGCAACCAGAATTTCTATTACTTTTTAAATGTTTCA
>JAPKYG010000031.1 GCA_026394435.1 Methanobacteriota archaeon
ATCCCGTTCTCGCTGCTATCTTGGCAGGCACGAAAAGCGTGGGTGCTGCCAGCCAACGGTTGAAACGCTGGATGCTTGATCAATTAAAAGGAAGGGCAAGGCCTTCTTGTCGCCCTGCCTAAAAGTGCAAAAGCTTTGTTAATAAATCATTTTTAAATCTTTTCAAAGGGAGATTTTATCACGTATTTATGAATAAATTTCATGATTTTTCAGACTGTGCAGAGGAGGAGATGTGATTACATGTTTGAAACAAGAAGAAAAATGACGAAAGCAGTGTCATTTTTGTTGATGTACAACGAGAAACTAGTAAATGACATTAATTTATGGACAAATTAAACAGGAGTCGAAAATCTCGTATTGTCCAATAATTTCTGTCACTTACTAAACATACGTTAATTTTATCTGCTAAGCATAATGTTTTTGAGTTCCGATAAATCTTTTTTTACACTTTCAACTTCTTTTAATTTTTCCTGTTCGAAGGCTTTTACTTTTCCTTCCTTTTTAAGATCTCGCTTTTTTATCCATCCTCTCCTACGAAGTTCTTGCATAGCAATACTTACTTCAGGCTGTCGAAGATCTGCCCCTTGTTCAACATCTGCACATTTGCATTCATCAAATTGTGACAGACAGAGCAATGTTTTCGCAAGATTTTTTGGCATGCCTAACTTGATGAATAATTGAACGGCTTTATCATCTTCTTTGTCTAATGTATATACGTCTTTTTGTTTCATTTTTTCCATCTCCTCATATTTCATTATCATCTATTCTTTTATAAAACCAACACATTCTTCTCTTTTTGGTTTATGGAGAGTATAAATCGATGTTGAAAAACAGGTTATTTAACCAATTTAAGATAAGAGAAGTATTATAATAGCTATACTTGTTTGTGATTTTGCCACTCAAAGACTGTGACACCAAACTATTTCATCGAAAGAGACACGACATGACAGAAGTAAAAGTAGAAAATATTGTAGCGTCTACAAAATTCGCAGAGAAATTAGATCTAGATGTAATAGCACAATCGTTAGAAGACGCAGAATATGAACCAGAACAGTTCCCAGGATTGGTATATCGGTTAAAAATTCCGAAGACGGCTACGCTCCTCTTTAGAAGCGGAGCAGCGAACTGTACAGGTGCAAAAACTATTGAGGATGTAAGGACTACCATCAAAATAATTGCAGAAAAACTAGAAAAAATGGGCGTAAAAATACATAAAAATCAAGAAATTGTCATCCAGAATATTGTTGCCACATCTGATCTGCACGGAGAACTTAATCTGAGCGAAGTTGCAATATCTCTTGGTTTAGAAAATGTGGAATATGAACCAGAGCAGTTCCCTGGACTTGTCTATCGTATCAAAGAACCCAAAGTGGCTATGCTCTTGTTTGGCTCTGGAAAAATAGTCTGTGCAGGCGCAAGAAAGATAGAGGATGTATTGTTAGCAGTAGAAAAATTATCAAAGGAGCTTTCTTCGTTAGGACTTCTCCGTAAGTAAAGCCCCTTTTTCTTTTTTTTATCGTTTATTCTTCAGTTTTTTTATGCTTCTTTTTTGTTAAATAAATTTCAATTGAAGAGACATTTGATGTTCTTCCTTCTTCATTGGTGATACTCTCTGTGCCAATTTTTATCTCTTTTAGTTTCGCATCGGTAATAAACCTGTTTCTCACGATTTCTGCGGTATCGACTGCGGTGCTTATGGATTTGCCTCTAGCTTTGATTATGACCTCATCTGAGCCGCTTCCCTGAAACTGAGTTACTACTGCAAGTACGTAGCTCATCGGAGGTTTGTGTCCAACATATATTACGTTTTCATCGGTTCTGCTTTTTTCAGTTGTTTGCGCTTCTTTTGTTTCTTCGCTCATGGTTTTTTCCTCGCTTTAACTACAAGGTCACAACAACTAGCGGTTTAATAAACTATGAGTATGGCACAATTTGCTTGGTTGATGTTGCATAATCGTCAAGAAAATACTCCTGTGAACAATGAGGTATGATT
>JAPKYG010000018.1 GCA_026394435.1 Methanobacteriota archaeon
TACCGAATATCACGAGGTGAAATGTATGGCTAGTCTTGCATTAACCATTGATGGGAAAAAAATTCAAGCAGAAGAAGGAACTACCGTGCTTCAAGCCGCACGCAAAGCAGGCATCAACATTCCAACATTGTGTCATGATGACAGTTTAGAGCCGTACGGTGCCTGTAGATTTTGCATGGTTGAAATTGAAAAAAACAACAGGAAGAAGCTAGTCGCATCGTGTTGTTATCCAGCAGAAAGTGGACTTATTGTAAATACGAAAACAGAAAATACGGATAAAATACGAAAACTTCTCGCAGAGCTCTTGCTCTCCATTTCTCCCAGTGGTGCCCATGTTGATATTGCGAAACAGTATGGTATTGTCCGCTCTCGATTCAAACAAGCAGAGAATCCGGAATCCCCCTGCAGCTTATGCGGTCTTTGCGTACGGTATTGTGCCGAGATAAAAAAGAAACACGCGGTGTGCTTTGTCGGTCGTGGGATTGACCGTACTGTCGCATTAGTACCTGGAGCGTCTGATACCTGTTCGTCTTGCAGGGAATGCTTTGATGTCTGTGATGCAGGGAAAATCGTTTATCTTGTGGACATGGTCCAGGAAATCTCCTGTCCACCACTTCGATCAGCACGTTCCCGATCAAAATAAGTAGAAGTTTTTTTTCAAAAAAAAAAACATTCTTTCTTTTCTTTTTTATTGTGCATCATTTACTTTATCGATGCACCAGATTTGCTGATCAACGGTTACTGTGATTCGATCCCCTTTCTTCAATCCTAACGAACGAATACAATCGCGGGCGTCTTCCCATAGCACGGATAATGTCTTTCGTTCTCCATTATCTAAACGCGTGTGGATCGCCCACGGACCTATAAATCCAGGGACCTCAGGTTTTATGCCCTGAAAAATACCTTCATATTTTTCTAAAAGAAGAGGGGTACCATGATATCCGCACACCTTACATTTGTAATCTATGGTGGGTTTATTTAAAACAACATCTTTGATGATCTCATGCTGGATTTGTTTACTACCACAGTGTGGGCAAGTAGTAAGCTCCATACATGATGCCTCCCCGGCATAGTATGAGAATCATAAGCATGATTTATAGTTTTCCTATCAAGTAACCAAGCGTATTCTCCCTTAAAATGGTAGGAATCCAGACATTTTTTACTTATTCCTTCGGCGGCTTCTTCACCCTTAAAATTTCCTTTTTTGTCAATTTTTATATTTTATAATGACTTGACTTTGTCACATTAATTTTTTTTCTTTTTTCTCTATCTTTTTTTATAGGGTTTTGATCGTGTTCGTTCTGTTCTTTCTTTTTCTAATATTAAGATAAGAATGTCCAGCTGTTGCGATTTGACTTTTGAGAGAGGAAAACAGTGTCTCTGTGGGCATTCACTGTCAAGGATCGCACAATGGTTGTCTTTATCATAGACCACGGGATAGAGGGTACATCCCTCCGGCCTCTGGTGATAAATGGTACATCGTGTCCCATTATGAAACACACAACGACTCTGGTGATTCTTCAATTGTAACCAGCCGTTGCGTTCTGAGACAAAAAATTTGCGATCATATCCCATTTTTTTTATGTTTTCAATATCACGATATGACAGTACCATGTTCGTTTCGATGCAACATTGTATGCATTTTGTTTCAAGACAGCAGTTCGACATACGGCATCATCCCTAATATCGCAAAGTATTAAAAATCATCTTGTGTTTCTTATATCTTAGAATAACAATCTATCCTTCTGAAAAAAGGGAGGAAAGGGGAAGTTGAAGAGCAAAAAAGAGCTTTCATCTTATAACTCTGCAACCCCCAAAAGAAAATACTTTTTGGGAATATAAATGTTTCTCAAAAGGTCTTTATACTTGCTTAGAAAAGCCCCTATGCGAAACATTTATAACATTAAATGGTATAGTGACTCTCTAGTCTCCTAGACAAAGTAAGGTAATAAAAGAGCCAAAAAATCAGCTCTTATAAAAACAATACATCACGGGGGAAAACAATTATGGCTAAAAGTAGCAAAAAACAAATAGACCAAGATGAGAAGCGAGTTATTGAGCAGCTGCAACGAAATTCCAACGAGAGCATAGACAAAATCGCAAAAACCTGCGGGTTTTCCAGACAGAAAGTATGGCGCATTATTAAACGACTCGAGAACAACAAAACAATTTGGGGATACACTGCAGTACCCGATAAGGAAAAACAAGGTGTGCGCCACTACATCATGTTGATCAAACGATCGAACGAGCCTGCGAACGACGTCATCGATGATGTTATCGATGGATTCAAGAAATATTCAGGGAAAAACCTTGGTATTTTCGTCCAAACCGCCTGCATGCTCCAAGGTCAATATGATATGCTGCTCTGTTTCACCGCAAAAGACATCATCGTTGCAAAACGATTCACTGAGTTCATCAATAAGAAATACTCGACATACATCAGAGAAATCATGATGTTGGAAGATATTTTCTCAGTAAGAATCAGCGGCATGATGAATCCAAAAGTCGATGACCTAAAAGAATTCTTCAAGACAAACTAATTCGTTTGAGGGCACTTCCCTCCCCTTTCTCCTTTTTTATAGAGTAGCATATTTATTCACACATAAAATGCACATCAGATCTTTTTTATGAAGAATTTCGAGAAAGAGAATAAAGAGAAGGGGTCTAAAAAGTCTGGGAGGAAAAGAATGAAAAAGAATTTTTCAATTCAATTCTTTAGACCCCCTCACATGCCCCTCAATGAGAAACAGGTAGATAAATATAACTCCCTGATCCCTCCGCAAAAACAATGACCAGCAACGAACCAAATAGTATTCATCCCCGATATCTCACGTTACCGGGATAGTCCTTATCAGAAAACGATTAAAACGAATGTAAAAAAAAAAAAGATTGGGGGAACTCTTCCTGCGAAGAGCTCTTTTTCCACCGAACCCTGATGATATTAATGATGGATCAGACCAAGTGAAGTGAGTTCCTGAGATAATTTCTCCACCGCAAGGGAAACATCCGTGATCTTCCGTGCCCCAGTGCACACGATCTTCCCGGAGCCAAACAAGAGCATAGCCACTTTGGGTTCTTTGATACGATAGACAAGCCCAGGGAACTGCTCTGGCTCATACTCAACGTTTTCTAACCCAAGCGCCATGGCAACCTCATTGAGGTTCAACTCGCCGCCAAGATCAGAAATCGCGACAATGTTCTGAATGACGATCGCAGGGTCTTTATAGACCTCAACACCCAGCTTCTTCAGTTTCTCCGCAATGATATTAATCGTAGTTCTAACGTCCTCAATATTTTTCGCACCAGTACAATTCGCCTTCCCACTCCGAAACAAGAGGGTAGCGGTTTTTGGACTACTCAATCGATACACAAGCCCAGGAAATTGCTCTGGCTCATATTCCGCTTCTTCCAATGATTGTGCGATAACGTCCAAATCCAATTTATCGGAAAACGACGTTGACGCGACAATATTTTCTACTTTTACGTCTGGCATACATTTTCCTCCTTTTTTATACCAAATGATAACAGTTTCTCCAACATTTTATCAAGAGCAACAGTAACGTCTTCAAGCCTGATTCCGTTGCAGACAATCTTCCCCGAATCAAACAGCAGTATAACAGTGTTTGGGTCATCTCCTTTATAAACCAATCCCGGGAAAACTTTCCGGTTATATTCCACGGTTTGTAGGGATTTCGCGAGACGTCGTAATTTCAACGACTGCTGTAAATCAGTTGACGCGGTCACGTTCATCACCTTAATCTCAGGTGTTTCGTCCAACTGTACACCAACGACATTCAGACGATCAGTAACCATTTTAACGACTTCATGGACTTCATCCATGCTTCTCGGCCCGGTCACCACTACATTCCCCGTGGAAAAAAGTGTTGCCATAGAACGTGGTTTGGAAAAATGCAATACTATCGCAGGAACCTCGTCAGGATTATACATTGCATCAGGGAGAATTCCCGCAATTTCCGATAAATCCAACGACGACGAAATTGTAAAAGAAACAACGATGTTTTCAACCTGGACCTCAACCATACGTAGATTTCCCTCCTTGAAGTATATAAAGGCTTTTTATAAACATTTCGTAAAAAACGAGTTTATCGAAGAAAACCTACCACACTTTATCAATATCGATATCCTCTTCCTCACCAGCTACCGCCTTTTTCTTGCTGTTGGTTTTTTCCCCGTTCATCTGATCCAGGATACCGTGGAACTCATGGGTTCTATCATTGATTCGTCGTTCACAGTTCGAAACCACGAGTTCCCCTCTGGTTTTTTCAATGAGACCACGGACCATGTCCTGCTTCTTTTTAATAGGAACCAATGCGGAAGGATAATCAAAACTCATGATTGCATCATAGATCCGGTCCATATGCTGCAGGTACTCGTTTGCTTTCGCGGTATTTCCCTCCAGCATAAAATCCAGGGCGCCGCGTCGCAGCTCACCCACGACATCACACAACCCAAGTAGGTACGCGCTATATGTGGTTTGAATTGTATCCGGGTCAGGGAGGTCCTGCCCTTTCATGATGTTACACAAGCAGTGAATCTCGACAAACTCCTGGGCCGCATTCTCCACAAATCCCGCATGAAAAATATCAGGATGATTCTTTGTAAAATCATATAACTGCGCAAGCTTCGTAGATGCTTGTTTAATATAGTTCTCCGCTTCCTCCATTTGATCCCGGTGGAGCTGCTGAATGCCTCTTCGACAACAAATAATAATATCCCGGGAAGTCTTCAACGCATCTTCCCGTATTTTTTCCTTCTCCCCGATATGAAGGTCGATCTTTTCGATGATGCCATCAAGATTCTTCATTGCGTTACTGGGGATGTGTTTTCTAGTCATTTCCCTTCCCTCATTTTTTTATTCACCCAAAAATCAGGTGTCTTGCCGGAAAGAACAAGAAGCATCTGTTCAGCACAAATCTTACCAGCCCGTAACTGTCCTTCTTTCGTTGATGCACCGATATGTGGTGTACAGACGACTTTCGGGTGATTGACAAGCTCTTTAAACGTCGGGGGTTCAGCTGCATAGACATCAAGAGCAGCGGCTCGTACCTTCCCACTATTCAAATACTTTAACAATGCCTGTTCATCAACCACGCCACCGCGGGCACAGTTGATGATGATAACACCGTCTTTCATCTTCTCAAAATCAGGTTCTTTAATCGCGGCTCCTTCTTCTTTCACAAACGGGATATGAAGCGAAAGATAATCAGATTCTTTGAGTAATTTCTCCAACGACACCATCGCAATCTTCGCGGTCGGTGATTTCTGGATGTACTTGTCATATGCAAGGACCTTCATGTTGAACGCGAGTGCTCGTTTCCCAAGCTCAGTTCCAATCCGCCCGATTCCAATAATTCCAAGCGTTTTTCCGCAAAGCTCGACACCTTTGAACGCTTTCTTCTCCCACAGCCCCTGCTTCATCGAATGGTCTGCCTGTGGAATTGACCGGGACGCAGCAAGTATCAGTCCGAACGCAAGCTCAGCGACACTTTCCGTCGTACCGGTCGGAGCGTTAACGACTTTGATCTTGTTTTTCGATGCCGTCGGAAGATCAATGTTGTCAACACCAATTCCTGCCCGTCCGATCACCTTCAGGCTGCCTTTTGCTCCTGCGTTGATGACATCAGCAGTTGCTTTTGTCCTGCTTCGCACCATCAGCCCATCATACTTCGGGATCTCTTTGAGCAGCGTTGCCGCATCCATTTCATTAAAAGTGACTTCTTGGCCAGCGTCCTTCAACTGTTGGACAACCTCATTTTCTGTCTTATCAGTAATAAGTATTTTCATTACTATGCCTCCATGAGGTGTATCGCCACGTAGATAAAAATGTTTACGCTCCCTACAGGAGTTCTCGGAAATCAACCCCGAGATATTCTGCTTTCTCCCCAAGTTCTTCTTCGATACGTATCAATTGATTGTACTTAGCGTTTCGATCGCTTCTTGCTGGTGCACCAGTCTTAATCTGCCCCGCACTTGTCCCCACCACGAGATCAGCAATGAAATTATCTTCGGTTTCCCCACTGCGATGACTCACCACCGCAGTCCATCCCGCATCCTGCGCCATCTTAATCGCATTCAATGTCTCTGTGACAGAACCAATCTGATTGAGTTTAATGAGCACAGAGTTTGCCGCTTGCAATTCAATCCCTTTCTTAATGCGTTTTGTATTCGTGACAAACAAATCATCACCAACAATCTGAATTCTATTCCCTAATTTCTTTGTCATCTCCACCCAGGAGTCCCAGTCGTCCTCCGCATGGCCATCTTCAATGCTCACAATTGGGTATGTTTTGCAGAGATCAACATAGAAATCAACCATCTCCCCACCAGAATATGATTTCTCGCCTATCTTATAGATACCGTCATAGAAAAACTCACTGGACGCAGGATCTAACGCAATCTTCATCATGTTGTTATATCCCGCGTTCTCAACTGCCTGTAGCATCAGATCAAGACGGTCATGAATATCAATGATCTGAGCAGGTGCAAACCCACCTTCGTCACCTATCAGAATACCGCCCGCACCAAACTTCTCCTTTAATAGTTTTGCAAGATGATGGTAACTCTCAGAAATCATTCTGATTCCTTCAGTAAAATTTTTTGCACCGGTCGGCATGAGCATATGCTCCTGGATTGAGTTCTCCTGACCTGCATGTTTTCCTCCGTTAATGACATTACACATTGGAACGGGTAAACGATGGGGAATCACACCGAATAATTCACCGATATACATGTAGAGAGGAATACCGTTGGCAACAGCACCAGCTTTCGTTACCGCCATCGACACGGGAAGCACCGCGTTTGCGCCAAGCTTGCCTTTGTTTTCTGTCCCATCGATTTTAAGCAGGATAGAATCAATGGTTTCCTGGTGACGACAATCCAACCCAATCAATTTCGGGGCGATCTTCTTATTCACATTGTCAACTGCTTTCAACGTTCCTTTCCCGAGGTATCTTGTTTTGTCGCTATCTCGTAGTTCTAAGGCTTCATGATGTCCTGCACTCGCACCACTAGGAGTCATCGCTCGAAAAACACCTTGTTTCGTAATTACATCGACTTCAACCGTTGGATTTCCCCGAGAATCAAGGACCTCACGTGCCTTTATGGCAATAATTTCAGACATAACTCATCTCCCCATAAAAGATACATTATAAGGAAGGGGGCTTTTTAAAAATATCGTTTCAATTAACACCCCTACAGAAACACTTAAGAACAGAAAGTAGTTTTTCGACACTGGAGGTAAAAAAATTATGGCAGATATCAACACAATGCTTGTCGTTTTGTTTATTATCGTACTCTTTCTGATAGCAGTCCTTGCATCAGCGATAAAGATCATGCCGGAGTACCAACGAATTGTAATCTTCAGATTAGGAAGATTAATGGGGATAAAAGGTCCTGGCCTCGTGTTCATTATCCCTATTATTGACAAACCTATTCGAATGGATTTGAGAACGCGAGTCATTGATGTTCCAAAACAACGAATCATCACCCGTGATAACGTGACAGTAGATGTTGACGCTGTGGTGTATTTCAGAATAACAGATCCACAAAAAGCAATTATTGAAGTGCAACGCTATGACATGGCGACCAGTTTACTTGCACAGACGACGCTAAGAGATATCCTTGGTCAAAAAAACCTTGATGAACTCTTATCACAACGAGAAGAACTGAACAAAAGTCTTCAAGCCATCTTAGACATCGGCACTGACCCCTGGGGAATTAAGATATCAGCCGTCACATTACGAGATGTCTCACTACCGGAAGAAATGCTTCGGGCAATCGCAAAACAAGCAGAAGCCGAGCGAGAGAAACGATCAAGGATCATTATGGCAGAAGGAGAACTTCTAGCCTCAGCGAAAATGACGGAGGCGGCAAAACTGTATGAAAAAACACCGATCGCCTTACGACTTCGAGAATTACAGACACTCACGGAGATAGCACGGGAGAAAAACCTCATCATTGTTCCCGGCGGTGAAATAGGAACTATGGCAGGAATAGCAAAAGCAGTCAATAAAAAAGTCGAACAATGAGAAATATCTACCCTCCTCTGATTTTTTTCTTTTTTCTTCTTCTTTTTTTATCAAGTAGTGTATCCGCGCAAACCTCAAGTGTTGTCCTTGTAGAAATTACCGATACCATTGATCAATCCACGGTTGAAGTGATAACCGATAGCTTAAAACAAGCAGAGGCAAACAATGCCCAAGCAGTGATCCTTCTTTTGAATACACCAGGAGGTGGGCTTGATCAAACCTTTGAAATCGCTGAGATAATTAAACAAAGTGACATCCCGGTTATCGGTTATGTCTATCCAAGCGGGGCGACCGCGTGGTCAGCGGGAACCTTCATTTTGCTGAGCACACCCCTTGCGGCCATGGCAGATCACACCATCATCGGATCGTGTCAACCTATTGAAACAAGTCTTGAAGGAACACGATTCATCAACGATTCGAAAATCATCAACGCGCTCGTGGAATGGCTCCAAGAACGAGCGGTGATGTATGGGCGAAATGAAACACTGGCAAAGTTGTTCATCACTCAGAACAGGAACGTGAACGCGACCGTTGCGAAAAACAATGGTGTGATCGAAGTCGTTGCACCCACCATTGACCAGCTTTTAAATGATATTGACGGCAGAAACGTAACCACTGCCACCGATACAATCACTTTGCACACAAGAGATGCAGAGCAGGTAAGATATTCACCTTCATTGAAAATACAGATACTGAAACTTATCTCAAACCCCATCCTGACGTCTTTGTTGTTGATGCTAGGGATTTTTGCGTTGCTGATAGGAATCTCCACACCAGGATATGGTGCTGAGGTGTTTGGCGTCATCGCAATCCTGCTATCACTGATTGGATCTGGATTTAGCATCTCCACGTTAAGCATAATCTTTATAATTATCGGATGCTTACTCCTCGCCGTAGAAATATTCGTCACCCCTGGCTTTGGTGCTGTTGGCATCGGCGGGATCATCTGCCTTGTCATCGGATCGATATTTCTCATACCAAGCTATCCAACAAGAAAATGGCTGATATCAGGTGAGTATATGACAGACGCAATAACCATCATGCTACTCGTCATCGTGCTCTTCGCACTATTCTTTGCATTCCTGCTGTATAAAGTACTTCAGATACGAAAGAAAAAATCATCTGTAGGTAAATTTGCTGGAGAAAAAGCGGTCGCAATCGAACGTATCACCCCAGAAAAACCAGGGTTCGTTCGATACAAAGGAGAATACTGGCAGGCGAAATCAGAGGTCGTGATTGAAACAAATACGAAAGTCGTAATCATTGAGAAAGACGAGACAATGCTCATTGTAAAGCCTCTGGAGAGATGACCAAAGGTTAATCAACCTCTTTTTTCTTTAGGAGGCCCTGATTGTGAAAAGGTTTGATGTAAATGAATTCTAGTATGAAATGTCAATTTCTTGGTGGCAGCGACGAAGTCGGAAATCTCGCCATGGTGCTCGAGCTTGAAGATATGAGGTTCCTGTTTGATTACGGGATGTCGCCAGGAAAACCACCCACGTTTCCATTGCCGCCACCACCGGTTGATCTCACATTCCTTACTCATTCGCATCTTGATCATTGTGGGATGATTCCCTGGCTCTGCTCACAATCAGATCATCGCATCATCGCGACAGAACCAACCGCTGTCGTGAGCAATTTATTGCAGAAAGATACCGTGAAGATCGCGCAGATGGACGGCTACTCAATTCCATTTAACAATGCCGATGTCAAAGAAGCAGAGCATAGTTTTGTCCCGGTCGAACCAGGGAAGATGCGAGACCTTGGTGAGAACTACAGCGTTCGTTTCCACTCCGCAGGTCATATTCCTGGCTCACTCATGTTTGAACTGGTTGGGGAAAAACGACTGTTGTTCACTGGTGATTTAAACGTAGTTGACACAAGACTTGTCAGAGGAACAAAACCGGTTCCTTGCGACATGCTTTTCATGGAGGGAACATACGCTGGGAGGGAACATGAAAACAGACAGCAAATGGAACGAGCATTTCTGGAAAAAATCGAGGAGGTCGTCAACAGAGGCGGTACCGTAATCATTCCAGCGTTTGCGGTCGCACGATCACAAGAACTCCTTCTCGTACTGAAAAACGCTGGGTATGACGTCTGGTTTGACGGTATGGGGAAAAAGATTTCGAAACTCTATTTGAAGTACCCGAAGTACCTCCGGTCGGTCGATGACCTAAAAAAAGCGTTTAAGAAGGTCAACGTGGTCCATTCAGAACATGGCCGGAAGATGGCAATGAAAGGACCAGTAATTATTACCTCCAGTGGAATGATGGATGGCGGTCCTGTTTTGTCCTATATGAACAAGCTCAAGAATGATCGGAAAAGCGCGGTCCTTCTCACCGGGTATCAGATCGAGGGAACCAATAGCAGGCTTCTGATAGAAAAAGGGAAACTTAACTTCTACGGTGTCGTTGAAAAAGTGGACTGTGAAGTCCAATACTATGATTTCTCTGCGCATGCAGGTCATAGTGAACTGGTTGAGTTTGCAAAGCAATGTAAACCAGAAAAAATCATCCTATTCCATAGTGCTGACAGGGCACCGCTGGTGGAATCATTGAAAGATACTGCAGAAGTCCTGACCCCTATGAAAGGGGAACGTTTTTCATTATAACAAATCCTTGTTATAATTTTAAGAATGATGATAAGAGAAAGTGTATCAAAAAGGTGATACGACCATGGCAGATGAAATGACACAGCGGCAGATCTACGACCTGAAACGACAACTGGAAGAGTTGAAGAAATGCAGAGGTAAACACACCGAGCTAATTTCGTTGTATATCCCGCCTTCTAAACAAATCTTTGACGTCGTATCGTACCTTCGAAATGAGTATTCGCAGTCTCAGAATATCAAGTCAAAGACAACCATGAAGAATGTTCTTTCTGCGATTGAATCGATCATGAGTCGTTTGAAAACGTTCAAGCAACCGCCGCCGCGCGGGCTTGCCATGTTCGTTGGCCATAAAAGCGTTGGTTCTGACAAAACCGACATGGTCGCATACGTTATCGAGCCACCAATGTCAGTGATCACGTTTTTGTATCGTTGTGACTCAGAGTTCTATACTCAACCGTTAGAAGAGATGCTGACAGAGAAGGAAATTTACGGATTATTTCTTATTGATCGAAGAGAGTGTACGGTCGGGATGTTGCGCGGGAGTCGCGTTGAGATGTTGCGGTACATGACATCGCAGGTTCCGGGGAAACACGGAAGAGGAGGTCAGTCTCAACGAAGATTCGAACGTAACACGGAGATTGCTGCCCATGAGTGGTTTGTGAAATGCGGAGAGCGGGCAAGTGAAATCTTCCTTGCAGAGCCGAAAATGAAAGGTATTTTGGTTGGCGGCTCTGGTCCGACGAAACAATATTTCGTTGATGAAGTGTATCTCCATTATGAGATTCAGAATAAGATCATCGATACGTTTGACACCGGCTATACGGATGAGTTTGGTCTGCGGGAGCTCGTTGCAAATGCAGCGGATAAGATGACCGATTTGAAAGTTTCTCAGGAAAAGAAGGTCATGAAGCGATTCTTATCTGAAGTAACAAAGTCAGAGAAAAGCATG
>JAPKYG010000020.1 GCA_026394435.1 Methanobacteriota archaeon
GGGGATTTTGTTCACGTAAAAATTATTGATGCAGCGCCGACCTATCTTGTCGGAAAACTTATATAATGTTCACTTGTTTGTAGGCTTTGTGGTTTGGAGATGATTCGAGTAGGTATTAACGGTTTTGGGCGAATAGGGCGAAACGTGCTACGATCTGCGTTACAGCATTCCCAGTACGGAACGAAATTTGAATTTGTTGCAGTAAATGATCTTGGGAACACTGAGATACTAGCGCACCTTCTCAAATATGATTCGATCTACGGTAAGTTCTGTGGAGATATTGCTACAAAACCCGAAGGTATCGAAGTGAACGGGCATCTTATCGCGTTCTTCTCAGAGGTGAACCCCTCAAACCTTCCATGGCGGAAATTAGACACCGATGTTGTTATTGAATCTACTGGTGTCTTCCGCACACGTGATGGTGCGAGAAAACATTTGGATGCGGGAGCAAAAAAAGTAATTATTTCTGCCCCTGGGAAAGACCCTGATCTTACTATCGTTTTAGGAGTCAATGAGAAAGCATACGACCCTAGCAAACACCATATTATTTCGATGGCATCATGTACCACCAATAGTCTTGCGCCACCCGTCAAAGTTTTACATGAGACGTTTGGAATTGAGCATGGATTCATGACTACGGTGCATTCGTATACTGGTGATCAGCGTATCCTTGATTTCCCGCATAAGGACCTCCGACGAGCACGCGCTGCCGCAGTGTCTATTATTCCGACTACCACGGGAGCAGCAAGAGCAGTAGCACTGGTGATTCCAGAGTTGAAAGGAAAAATCGACGGGCTTGCACTGCGTGTTCCAACACCGGATGGTTCAATTACTGATTTTGCCTGTGTGTTAAAAACACCGACGACCGCACAAGAAATAAACCAAGCATTCAAACAAGCAGCAGATACCTATCTAAAAGGTATTTTGCAATATACTGAAGAACCGTTAGTTTCAGTTGATATCGTCGGCAACCCACACTCTGCAATAATTGATGGGTTACTGACCAAAGTCGTTGGAGAGAAAGGAACCCTTGCGAATATATTCTCCTGGTACGATAACGAATGGGGGTACTCATGCCGGATTGTGGATTTGATCAACTACATGTTCAACGAACGATTGGTTCCGATAGAAACAGTAAAAAATTAATGATCCGCTGTTGATAAAAAACCATTCTTTTTACTTTTTTCCTCTTAAAAATAATCCCACATGTTTAAATAAACACAACCGATATAGACCTGTAGAGGAGGTTTTACAGAATGAAAGACTACAACACCTTAGATGATTTTAATGTAGAAAACAAAACCGTTTTACTCCGCGTGGATTTTAACATGCCGTTAGACAAAAAAACACTAGACATCACGGATGACACAAGAATCAGACTTGCGTTACCAACCATAAAAGAACTTGTCAATAAAAACGCAAAAACCGTGATTCTCGCACACCAAGGAAAACAAGGAAGCTGGGATTTCATCTCCATGCAGAAACACGCACAGATGCTGCAGACCCTGCTTGGAAAAAATGTGACCTTTATTGATGACATCTACGGTGAAAAAGCAAAAAACGCAATCAAAGCCATGAAACCAGGGGCCGTTGTTTTCCTCGATAACGTCCGGAAATATACCGCAGAAACCGAGAAGAAAAAACCAGAAGAACATGCACGCTCCGAACTCGTTCAAAACCTTTCTCCACTCGCTGACTTCTACGTCAACGACGCATTCGCTGCTGCGCACCGCGCGCAATGTTCACTCACCGGTTTTACCGTAGTACTTCCATCAGCCGCAGGGCGACTCATGGAAAAAGAACTCACCGCTCTTGAAAAAGCAGTGAGCCACCCAGAAAAACCCTCCATCTTCCTTTTCGGAGGCGCAAAATTCGCTGATGTTATCATTACCATTGATAGAATACTTAACAACAAGATCGCTGATCATGTTCTCCTCACCGGACTGACCGCGAACGCGTTCCTGAAAGCAAAAGGAGTCAACCTTGGCAAGAAAAACGAACAAGCATTCGACGAAGAAGGCACACCAGAAGTGTTTACTGAAATCAAGAACGTGTACAAGAAATTTGAGAAACAAATCCACTTGCCTACTGACTTTGCAATCGAAGAGCACGGGAAACGCAAAGAAATAACACTCGCAGACCTACCTGTGGGCAATAACCTGTTTGACATCGGGGAAAAAACCATTCAAGACTATAAGAAGATACTTGGTACCGCAAAAACCATCTTTATCTCCGGACCATGCGGCGTCTATGAAAACCCCCTCTTCAGAAAAGGAACTGAAGAGATCTTTGCCTTTATCACCACTTCAAAAGCATTCTCAATAGCAGGTGGCGGACATACTGTTGCTGCGATAGAACAAATGAAACTCCGCAGCAAAATCACTCACATCAGTACTGGTGGCGGCGCCCTTGAAAAATTCATGATGGGTGAAAAACTCGCGGTCGTCGAAGCGCTCAAAGCAGCAAAACAACGACAACTCGTACACGCAAAGTAAAAAAGTCAAGGGAAACAATCAAATACTCTTTCTTTTTTCCCTTTTTCCATGTAGGGGCTGATAGATCAGCGGAAGATCGCCGCCTTCGCAAGGCGGAGGCCGCGGGTTCAAATCCCGCTCAGTCCATCCCTCTTCTTTTTAAACCAAAAACGACAATACATACCTTTTTTAATTTTACATGATTATCCTATAATAATCTAATAGAGGAATAAAGGAAGTAACCATGTCAAAAAGCAGTACACAACAACTCGTACAAGATGAACAAAAAATCCTTGACGTCCTAAGGACAAATGCAAACGAAAGTATCGATGTCATCGCAAAAAAATGCGGTTTTTCACGACAGAAAGTATGGCGCATCATCAAAAAACTTGAAAAAAATAAGACAATCTGGGGGTACACCGCTATCTGCGATGATGAAAGTTGCAACCTAAAACATTTCACGATGCTGATAAAACGAACTACAGTACCCATTGACCAAAAAATGCTCCAGGAAGTTCTCAAGACACGACTCGATAATCTCATCCCTGGTTCTGTGATACATATAGAAAACATCGAATACTTCCATGGATGTTTTGATGGAATCTGCACATTTCTTGCAGAAGATCTTGTCACTGCAAAGAAATTCTGTGAACAATTCAATAAAAGATTCAGCCAATTTATTGCTGATGTTGAAATTTTAGAAGGTATCCTCATTATTAGAAAACAGGCAGTAAGAAATCCGAGGTTAAAAGAGCAAATTAAGTTCCTCTAAACAATACCACAAACGTAAAATCAGCGAAACAATACAATTTTTTAACAAGACCGTTTCCCAGGGCAACTTGTAACCATATTTAAAAGTTGGGGCGATAGAACCACAAACAATATATGTAAGGTTTATATATGATAACTATATACCGTGAGGTTACCTCGAATAATAACCTCATAAATATACTGTCCCGGATCATTCCGGTTGGCCTATGAGAGTATGTCATCACGACAATCGATGATTGGGCCCTTTCAAATCTGGGAAACAGAATAGATGTGGAGGTTCAAGAAAATCAAGATGCTCTGAGGTAGACGTCTTGCGCACTCTTGAATCTGACGATCGACGTGTTGGTGATATTTAATTCACCCACCAATTCATTAAACCAATAATAATAGTGTGCCAGATTCTGGTTGATCCTGCCAGAGGCCACTGCTATTGGGATTCGA
>JAPKYG010000029.1 GCA_026394435.1 Methanobacteriota archaeon
ATCCTCAATACCCACGGTGAAGTGATTCTTCGGTTGTGTTTGTTTAAGGTTGTCGAAGACTGCTTTTGCCATGGTCGGGGTGAATTCCTTAGAGCCAAGACCGTATCTACCGCCGACGACCGGGATATCCATTTTTTTATCGTGAAGTACGGTCGTCACATCTAAGTATAACGGTTCTCCAAACGCGGTGCTTTCTTTGGTTCTATCAAGAACCGCAATCTTTTTTACGGTTTTTGGAAGGATGTTTATGAAATGATCTTCAGAGAATGGTCGGTAGAGTCGTACTTTGATTAACCCGACTTTCTCACCTTTTTTATTTAAATAGTCGACGACTTCTCCGGCAGCCTCACAACCGGACCCCATCATGATAAGGACTCGGTCTGCATCGGGTGCACCAACATAGTCGAATAAATGGTAGGATCGTCCTGTCAATTTGCTGACTCTCTGCATTTCTTCTTCGACAATAGCAGGCATAGCCAGATAGTATTTATTTGATGCTTCAGTGACTTGGAAGTAGATATCAGGATTTTGTGCGGTACCTCTCTGGTGCGGATGCTCTGGATTGAGTGCACGCTGCCGGTGTTTTTTAATTGCATCCCAATCAACGAGTTTTGCGATATCTTCGTAGTCGATCATCTCGATTTTTTGGATCTCGTGAGAGGTACGGAATCCATCGAAGAAATGGAGAAACGGAATACTTGCGTGAAGCGTAGAAAGATGTGCGACCAATGCAATATCCATCGCCTCTTGAACGGAATTTGATGAAAGCAAGGCAAAACCTGTTGCCCGTGTCGCCATGACATCTTGATGATCACCGAAAATGGAAAGCGCTTGTCCTGCGATAGCACGACCAGTCACATGGAAAACGCACGGCATCAGCTCCCCAGAAATCTTATACATGTTGGGGATCATAAGGAGTAAACCCTGGGAGGCAGTAAATGTCGTCGCACAAGCACCAGCACTCAGTGCACCATGCACCGCACCAGCTGCCCCACCCTCGGATTGCATTTCTGATACCTTGAGGACCTGGCCGAAAATGTTTTTCCGTCCGTGGGCAGCCCACGCATCAACCTCTTCACCCATCGGGGACGATGGGGTGATAGGGTAGATAGCAGCAACGTCGCTAAACGCGTACGCGACATGGGCCGCAGCAGTATTTCCATCAACACTTTTTATTATAGCTTTTTTCGTGTTATTTTTTGTTTCCATCATGGTTTGTTGTTTGGTCATGAAAAACACCTCATGAGAAGAAAATCTCATATTTTTCATTCATCGAGTCGGAGACCAACTAACCGGTATCCTGGCTCGATAGATAAATATTTGGTTATCAGGAGAAGACGTGTTAGAAGCTCCAGTAATCACTAAGGTTTTGCTTCAGCTGCTGAACGGTGTTTTTTACTTCTTCCGGGTCGGTATCAGGTATTTCCTCTTCTTCTAAGAAATCATTGTTCCCGAGGAGTCCACAGAAAATATTATAGTACGATTTAATGCAGGCGACACTATTATACCCTCCACCAAGGAGAACAAGAAGCTTCCGACATGTCTCCTGGGAGAGCCCCGCAACACTTTTTGCCAGATGATAATACGTCTGATAGGTAAGACTCAGGTCAGCAAGTGGATCCGCATGATGGGTATCAACACCGGATTGATAGAGGACGATGTCCGGTTTGAATTGCCTGGTGATTGGTGGGACGATTTCTTCAAATGCCATTCTATAGCTCGCACCACCAGTACCGGGAGGAAACGGGAGATTGACGGTATAACCTGCGGCATCTTCTCGACCGATGATTTCGACACCCCCAGTACCAGGGTATAAGGTCCGACCATCTTGATGAAACGACAGGTTCAAGACTGTTTTATCATCAATATAGATATCCTGGGTACCGTTCCCATGATGGACATCCAGGTCAATGATCATAAAACGTTTGAGTTTTTGTTTTTCACGGAGATATTCAATCGTTACCGCGATATCGTTAAAGAAACAAAACCCTGAGGAGTGCCCCTTGCTTGCATGATGAAAGCCACCGAGCGGGTTTACCGTTACCTCATATCCTTCAAAGAGTTTTTCACCTGCAAACATACTTCCGCCAGTAGCAAGACTTGCCACCTCAAAAATCCCTTTCGGGGCAGGTGTATCCTCTGAAAGCCATCCACCGGTTTGACTGAGTTTTTTCACATGCTCCACATAAGAGGGATCATGTACTTTGAGCAAGTCTGCTTCTGTCGCTTTTTTCGGGGTAAAAATCTGAAACTCAGAAAGCACGCTCTTTTCTTTAAGAAACGACATGATATTCTTTGGTTTATCACCGATGAGTGGATGATCAGCTCCTAGGTCATATTTGTTGAAATCCTCATGATACACAATTGCTCGTTTCATAGTGACCGATAGGGAAATCGCACGGTATGTAAAAAGGTTCCCTTCCGTGTAGAAATATTCACAGTTAAACACATATATCTGTTCAGTATTTACATCAAACACCTAGTTACCTCTCTCGTGGGGGATCTCTTCAACGACACACATACAAAAATTGAGAAGAAAGGCACCTATATTCCAATGTCATCATGGTGACGATAATGACCACCGAAAAAAAGAATAAAGAATCAAGCAAGAAACTCCAGATCGCATTGTATTGGGCGGCAAGCTGTGGCGGCTGTGAAATCGGGATGCTTGACATTGACGAAAAAATCCTCGATGTGACCGCTGCTGCGGATATCGTGTTTTGGCCAGTTGCTATTGACACAAAATACAAAGACGTTGAGGCATTAGAAGATCAGAGCATTGACGTCTGTTTTTTCAACGGCGGTATCCGCACCTCAGAACATGAACATCTCGCAAAACTCCTACGGAAGAAATCAAAGATTCTGATCTCATTTGGTGCCTGCGCGGTCAGCGGCGGGGTGCCGGGTCTTGCAAACATGGCGAATCGCGAGGAAGTCTTCAAAACTGCGTACCTCGAGAACCCTTCCACTGAAAACCCTGAAAAAACACTCCCGAAAACCAAATCAAAGGTAAAAGAAGGAGACCTCACCATCCCTGAATTCTACGACACGGTAAAACCCCTTCACCAAGTCGTTGAAGTCGATTACTATATCCCTGGTTGCCCGCCACCGCCATGGTTGATCCTGGATGCGTTTAACGCCATAGTAGAAAACAGGCTTCCATCGAAAGGTTCCGTTCTTGCGCCTCTTAAATCAGTCTGTGACGAATGCCGGTTTAAACTCTCAGAAAAGAAGATTAACACGATCAAACGTATTTACGAGCTGGAAAAAATCGAGGAGAAATGCTTCTTAGAACAAAGCGTGATTTGCATGGGACCCGCAACACGGTCTGGGTGCCGCGGTAGATGCATGGAAGGTAACATGCCGTGTACCGGCTGTGGTGGAATACTCCCCAATGCTCTTGATCAGGGAGCAAGTATGATTTCCGCGCTCGCCTCAATCCTTGGTGTGGAAACCGAACAAGGGATGAGTGACGAAGAGGTAGACAAACTCATCGAAGAGGTACGGGATGTTGTCGGAACATTCTACAAATACACGTTACCAGCGTCACTAATTAACCGGAAGGTGATGAAATGAGAACCATAACGATTGACCCGATCACCCGGTTAGAAGGCCATGGAAAAATCAGCATCTTCCTTGATGAACACGGTGATGTCGAAAACGCGTACCTACAGATCCCAGAGCTCCGAGGATTCGAAAAATTCTCAGAAGGACGACGTGCTGAGGATATGCCACAGATCACCTCTCGTATCTGCGGAGTCTGCCCTGTTGCTCATCATATTGCTGCGACGAAAGCATTAGATGCAGCGTTTCAGGTCGACCCGCCCGCGGCAGCAAAGAAACTCCGGGAACTGTTGTATTGCGGATACATCATCTATGACCATATCCTACATTTCTATTTCCTTGGGGGCCCTGATTTTGTCGTTGGCCCGGAAGCACCAGCTGCAAAAAGAAACATCCTAGGTGTTATAGAAAAAGCAGGAATTGACGTTGCAAAGGACGTCATAAAACATCGGGCGTACGGTCAGAAGATCACCGCGATCCTTGGTGGGAAAGCAACACACCCGGTCTGCGGGCTTCCCGGTGGTGTCTCCAAGGGATTGGTAAAAGATGAGGTCAAAGAAATCAAAGACATGGTTGCATCCTGTAACACCTTTGCAAAATTCACCTTGAATTTATTTGATGATATTGTGCTTAAAAACAAAGAGTATGTGGACCTTATTCGCTCTGACCCATACACGCTGAAAACCTACAACATGGGACTTGTTGACAAACATAACAAAGTCAATTTCTACAACGGTATGATCCGAGTCAGTGACCAAGAAGCAAACGAAGTCGAAAAGTTCGAAGGCAAAGACTATACAAAACATATCGCAGAGAAAGTCGAAGAATGGAGCTATATGAAATTCCCGTACCTGAAAAGTATTGGATGGCATGGACTTCAAGACGGGAAAAAAAGTGGTATATATCGCGTTGGCCCCTTAGGAAGGTTGAATGCAGCTGAAGGTATGGCAACCCCACAAGCAGAGAAAGAATACAAACGCATGTTCGATACCCTAGGAGGAAAACCAGTGAACTCAACACTTGCGTTCCATTGGGCACGACTCATCGAGCTGTTGTATGCAACCGAACGAGCCAAAGAACTCATTGAGGATTCAGAGATTACCTCTTCACATATTCGAAACCCAGTCGGAAATCCAGGCTCTGGAATCGGCGTGGTTGAGGCAGCACGAGGAACCTTGATCCACGACTACAAACTCGACAAGAACGGGTTAGTTGAGAAAGCAAACCTCATTGTTGCAACCACGAATAATGCAGGTGCAATCACCATGTCGGTCCGTGATGCTGCCAAAGGCGTAATAAAGAAAGGAAACGTCAACGACGGACTGCTCAACAAAGTCGAAATGGCGTTCCGTGCGTACGACCCGTGTTTTGGGTGTGCGACCCATACGCTACCTGGTGGGATGCCCTTGACCGTGAATGTTTATGACCACAAGAAGAACCTCTCAAAAACAATCTCACGAATCTAGGAGAACACAATGAAAACGATTGTACTTGGTGTCGGAAACCCAATTCTGCAGGACGATGGTGTTGGAATCCATGTCATCAATGAACTACGCGAACATTTGAAAGATTCAAGGGTAATTCTGGAAATCGCATACACTGGAGGAATGAATCTCCTCGACATGATCCGCGGGTTTGATAAAGTCATCCTTGTTGATGCAGTCAAACAGGAAGACAGCAAAAAAGGCGAGGTCAAACGTTTTTCACTGACTGAAGCACCTGCTGTTCATTCCTGCAATCCTCATGATGTCTCACTTTCTGAAGCATTGCTTCTAGCAAAACAATTGGGAGAAGAACATCTCCCTCAAGAGATCGTGGTAATCGGTATCGTCGTGAAGAACACCATTGATTTTGGAGAACAGCTCAGTAGAGAGGTTGCATCTGCGGTCCCAACCGCAGTCGCCTTGGTTCTCACTGAATTAAAAAACACGTAGAGGAAAAACAATATGGTAAAAGAATTCGAGCCAAGCATCCTTGGATTTCTCTGTAACTGGTGCAGTTACGCGGGAGCGGATCTCGCCGGGACAAGCAGGATGAAGTATCCTTCGAATCTGAAATCAATTCGAGTCATGTGTTCTGGGAGAGTTGACCCAGCGTTTGTCCTTGAAGCATTCAGAAAAGGAGTTGACGGAGTGCTCATCGCGGGGTGTCATCCTGGTGACTGCCATTATCAATCTGGAAACTATAAGACGAACCGCAGGGTTAAACTCTTAAAAAAATTATTAGAAGAACTCGGGATTGATCCGAAACGAGTACGGTTTGAATACGTCTCTGCCTCGGAAGGACAAAAGTTTGCAACGGTGGTCACTGAGTTTGTCGCTGAAATTAAAAAACTTGGACCAAATCCCATTATCACACATAAGAAATAATAAAAAAAGAAATAGGACGACCATAATGGTCGTTCGTACCTATTCAAGAACGTGTATGTTTTTCTTCATACAAATTTCTTTGAGTTCCTTTGGCCAGACCGTAGTGCTCACTTCACCAAGGTGCGCTTTTTTCAACAGGTACATATAGGTTCTTGATTGACCAATCCCTCCACCGATACTTAACGGGATTTTACTGTTGAGAATCGCCTGGTGGTAGGGGAGTTTTAGGAAATCTGTTTGACCAGATAACTCAAGTTGCTTTTTCAGAGTCTCCGGAGTTACCCGGATACCCATGGAGGAAAGTTCATGTCTTCGTTGTGTCACTGGGTTCCAGACGAGAATATCTCCGTTTAAGCCATAGGTTTGTTTCCCTGTTTCCTTTGAGGTATCGGTGATCCAATCGTCGTAATCCGCGGCGCGCATCTCATGAGGATACCCGTCCTTCAATACCGAGCCAATACCAACAATGAAGACCGCAGGGTGATCCTGAAGGATTGCGGTTTCCCGCTGCTTTCGAGGAAGATCAGGGTACATTTCTAGGATTTCTTCAGCGTGGAAGAATTCAAGTTTGTCTGGGAGATTTGGAATAGTCTTGGATTCGAGTTGTGGGAATTGATCAATTACCAGGTTTTCAGCACCTTTAATCACTTTCCAGATTTTGTTGACCGTGTGTTTGAGGTATTTAAGGTTTCTTTGGTCGTTTGTTATGACTTTTTCCCAGTCCCATTGATCCACATAAGAGCTGTGATCATGGTCAAGGAAATAGTCTTTCCGAACCGCACGCATATCGGTATTCAGACCCTCACCTACTTTCATATCAAATTCTTTAAGTGCCATACGTTTCCATTTCGTTGCTGCCTGTACGACCTGTGCTTGGATCCGCTTCTGAAGACCCAGCCCACATGGGAATTCAACAGGTGTACGTGAACCGTCTCGGTCAAGGTAATCGTTCACCCCACTTTCCTTATCGACAATTAGAGGAACCGTGACCATCATAAGGTTCAGTTCTTTTCCTAAGTTTTCTTCAATGTAGTATTTTGCTGCAAAAATGGCTTTCTGTGTTTCCTTTGGTGTCAGCAACGACGTATAATTCTTTGGAAGTACTTTCTCTACTTCTTTATAGGTGCTAATACCGGGCCCTGCGAGATCTGCTTTCTTATTTGACATCATATTAATCAAACCTTCTTTCAGGCAAAACAAAAGAGATATTTAAATCTTTATCATAAATATAAGAGGAAAATCAACGCGATTTTCATAAAAAGAGAGGAGCGAGAGGGAAACCCTACTGTTCCACTTGCTGCTCCGCTATCGAGACAACCGTGACGTTCACAACTAATCGTTTCCCTGCCAGCTGATGATTTAAATCCAACGTAAATGTCTGCTCATCCATTGCGACGATAGTACCAACAAAAGATTTCCCGGTGGGCGCATCAATCTTTATGCGCGAGCCAACCTCCAGTTTCACCTCAGGTTTAAACACGGTCTTTGGCACCTTAATGACCAGGTCATCCATATGAGGACCGAACGCATCATCAGATTCCAGCGTCACGACCTTTGATTCTCCCTCAGTCATATCCTGTAATACTTTCTCAATTGCAGGAAAAAACTTCCCTTCTCCAACCACAATCTCAATGAGGTTCTCTGTATTATTTTTATAACAAAGCTCACCAGTTTCTAATTTCGCCTCACATAAAATCTGAACCTTATCCCCTTCCTTAATACGCTTCATAGTCTCTCCGTCCGTACACTTATCCCAACAAACAAAAAAAACACACTACTCGGAGCATTGGTGCATCAATTTCATCCGTAGGATACAAGTTCCTATCGCATTACGATACTTAAATATTTGTGTTTTTATCAGGATTAGAGCGGGCATAAACCTGTTGGACAGCCTCCCGCATAATCGGTCGTGATCACGATCGGTTTTCCCGTACCAAGATACAAGACTTGTTCAGGTTTACTACCGTACCGGTAAACCGTGATCCCTTTACATTTCAACTTCCAAGCAAGCAGATAAATATTTCTCACGTCTTGCATCGTGGAATCCTTTGGGAGATTCACGGTCTTACTGACCGCATTATCAACATGTCGTTGGAACGCGGCTTGCATCCGGACATGAAACTCTGGTGAAATATCAAGCGAGGTCACAAAGATTTTTTTCAGATTTGCAGGAAGTTTGATGTCCTGAATGTTCCCGGTTTTTGAAATCTTTCGAATCAATTCATCTGAATACAGGCCACGTCGGATCAACTCCCGTTTGAAGGTCTCATTTATCTCGGGCAATTGTTTGCCTTCCATTACTCGACGTAAGAACGCTAACGCAAACACGGGTTCGATACCCGAGGAACAACCGGCAACGATACTAATAGTCCCTGTAGGTGCGATCGTGATACATGTCGCGTTTCTCATCGCAGGATACTTCTTCTGTAAAGTACTGTACTCAAAATTCATAAACGACCCACGTTGTTTCCCAAGCTCCACTGATTTTTCTTGTGCTTCTTTTGCTATAAACGTGATGAGCCGCTCACTAAGCCGTATCGCCTCCTTACTATCATAAGGTATCTTAAGCAGGAACAAGAGATCAGCAAACCCCATCACACCAAGACCGATTTTCCGATGCGCTTTCGTGATCTTCTCTGTTTCTTTCAACGGATAGTTATTCGCATCAATGACGTTATCTAAAAAATGAACCGCAAGTCGTGTGGTCACCCGAAGTTTCTTCCAATCAATTTTCCCATTTTTCACGATTTTTACGAGATTGATGCTTCCCAGATTACATGACTCGTACGCAAGCAACGGGACCTCTCCACACGGGTTTGTCGCCTCAATTTCACCAACATTCTTCAAAGGATGTCTCCGGTTGATCTCATCAATGAACAATAATCCAGGATCCCCGGTCTCCCATGCGTTCTTGATAATCATATCAAACAAGTCTGCTGCATTAATCTTCCGAACAATCTTCCCATTTTTCGGGCTTCGTAACGCGAGCATTTCACCTTTCATCGCCTTACTCATGAACACATCAGTCGCAGCAACCGAGATATTGAAATTCGTGAGCCGTTTCCCTGCTTTTGCGGTCACAAACTCAGCGATATCAGGATGTAAACAGGAGAGGATACCGATGTTTGCTCCACGACGTTTCCCCCCTTGTTTGATCACATCAGTTGTACTATCAAATATACGAATGAACGAGATGGGACCACTCGCAACACCCTTGGTACTTTTCACAATCGCTCCTTTCTCCCGCAGGCGACTAAAACTAAAACCAGTTCCACCACCAGACTGCTGAATCAACGCCATATTCTTTAGAGTCGTGAAAATACCCTCAAGACCATCCTCAATCGGTAAAACAAAACACGCAGACAATTGCCCAAGTTCAGTTCCCGCGTTCATAAGGGTCGGTGAGTTTGGAAGAAACTCAAGGTTACACATCGCAGTGAAAAAATCCTCTTCGGTTTTCTTCGAGTTAATTCCATATTTTTTATCGATAGCAGCGATTGCTTTTGCAACCCGTCGGAACATCTGCGTTGGTGTTTCAATGATATTGCCACTTTCATCTTTCAGGAGGTACCGCTCTTCAAGAACTTTTAGGGCGTTGACCTCAAGTTTCAGATCATCCCGTATTTTGAAATACTGCTTGATTTCACGGGCGATACCGCGGGAGCGTCGATACAGCGAGTAGGCTTTATACACTCGTTCTTCTCGCTTTTCAAGGATATCTTCAACGGTTTCTTGAATCTGTTCAATATCGGGGATGCCACCCGAGAAAGTTGATTTTTTATCATGGAGAGAATCAACGATTTCTTTGGTGAGGAATTCAGCTTTTTTCCTGTTTTTTATATCTAAAGCAAGCATTGCCTTCTGAATAGCAACCGTAATTTTTTCAGCATTAAAAGCAACAAGTTCCCCAGTTCGCTTTCGAACAGTGGTAATCGTCATAGTTTCTAATCATTGTTAGGTTATAAAAACATATTTAACGAAAAGAAGGAATGATTACAAATGATGGTTACGATGTACATTCTGCAATCCGTTCGTAAGCGCTTCTAACCCGCTCTGCAAAGTTTCCTTATTGCCATCAAATGATAATCGAATAAAACCTTCCGAATTGAAGTACGCACCAGGGTTTACCAATATCCTCTGTTCCTCAAATAAGTGTTTACAGAGAACCACAGAAGGAACATCGAGGGAATATTTCGGGAAACAGACAATACCACCATCAGGTTCTACCCACTTCAATAAATCCTTATGTTGCGTCATCCATTTCTTCACAACAACACGGTTTGTTGTCGCGTGTTTCTGAAATCGTTTTATGACCTCATCACGAGCATTATTAAGTAGATGAGCAGTCATAATCTCGGAGATAAATGACGACGCGCCCGTCGTATGCGCTTTCATGCGTTGACATTGTGCTGCTATCTCTTCTGGTGCGATGATCCATCCGGTATGGAGTCCTCCAAGACCGTATATCTTCGTTGCACTTGATGTCACCAGAACATTCGGTATCCCAAAACAGGAGGGTTTTTTTGAATCGGAGCCATCAAGAAAGATTTCATCAACCAGGACATACGCACCATGTTCTTCTGCAATCTCAGCAATCGTCTTGATTGTTTTTTGATTTGTCAAGACGCCACTAGGATTGTGAAGGTTAGTGAGTACAAGCAGCTTGGTTTTTTCGGTGATAAGGCTCGAAAGTGTTTCACTATCAACTCTGAACTTGTTTTCATACTTCCTCGGCCAGTTGATTCGTCGAGCACCAAGCATCTCCGGGGTCAGCCACATCGGTTGATACCCGGGCTGTTCGATAATGAATTCATCTCCTTGAGAAAGGAGGGAAGAGAACACGAGAAAGTTCGCCTCAGACGCTCCTGTGGTCGTTACGATATTATCTGGTTTGCAGTTATACATCACACTCAGGGTTTCTTTTAGTTCATGAGCGCCGTATTGTGCATTTACACCAAGATCAAAATTTTTGGGGAGTGTAAAACCAGTATATTTTTGATATTCTTCCACGGTTAACCCATAAATGTTGCTGAATGCGAGATTATACGTGGCGCTGGAGGCGTTCTGGAGTAACCATTCAAAGAGGTCGATACGGGGAGCATTCATGGACGGAAGCATTGAGCATGAAGTATATTATGGTATGGAGAAAAAAGAAAAATAAAACGGAAAGATTCTAATAATAAGTTCCTACTATTTATGGCTGTTCAGCGTTGAGCAAATCATAGAGATTGAAATAATGAGGCTTTGTCTTGAATGCCATTTGGTTGTGGGTGGCAAAACTCACCATCATATCACCGGTAGCTGGACACGCAACCCATTGGTTCCATGCCTCTGCCATTCCTGTCCCTTTTCCAAACATCTCAATCAGTTGTAAAAGATGGGCATCCTGCGCACGATACCCGTTTTGCAATACCGCCATGGTTTCATTCAGAGTCATATTGCCCCAGGAAGAATTTATCTGTCTGCTCACTGATGTATATAACTGATAAACCGCGAAAAAAGGACAGTTAGTTTTTTTATAGAGGAGCAGGTTGAGAA
>JAPKYG010000175.1 GCA_026394435.1 Methanobacteriota archaeon
CCAAAAACAGGAGAGAAATTCACAGAGTTCTACCTGCTGAGCACCGAACGACGAGCAGAAGACTACCCAACGAATCTTACAATAGGAGAAGAAGCATCAGTCATCATTGGCATCGTCAACCATGAATACCAACCAGTCACCTACACAGTCGAGGTGTGGCTCATCAATCAAACTATAGCATACAACAATACAACACAAAATAACGAAACCTTGTACACTCATGCATGGTTCATGGAAAGCGTTACGGTCATGCTCAATTATACCTCTGTTGATATCGAAGCAGCATGGGAACCACAATGGGAGTACAACTATACCTTCAACATCAGCCAGAAAGGAAAAGACCTCAAACTTGCGTTCCTCTTATTTACCACCCCGACAGACGCCTCTCTTTATAATATAGACTACAAAGACAGCATCGCAGAAAAGATGACAAGTGCCTACCGAGAAACACATCTCTTCGTCACCGTATCGTAAAAACCTATCAAGAAAGATAGTATGAGGAGAAAATCCTTTCTCATCTTTGTCGCTTTTATCGTTTCCAAGCTCGTCACCTAAAACCCCGCTCGTTGATTTCCCAGCCTCCTGAGGGAATTTCCCAAAGTCGAGGCATGGTAATAGCTGTAATTCACTGATTTCGTTTCAAAAAAACAAAATCTTAAATTTACTCTAAGATTACGATAAATGATGAAATTTAAACTTCATATGAACTAAAATTTTAAATATTTAAACCACATGTAGGGTAATATGAAGAAAGACGAGGTCCTTGAAATCCTTTCAGACTGGAACCTTTGGATAAAAGAAATAGATACCGGGATAAAAAGAGACAGATACCTCAAAGAGTTTATATCGGTACTCACAAACACAGACCAAATCCTTTGCATCACAGGAGTCCGACGAAGCGGAAAATCAACACTCATAAAGCAAATTGCAAAAGAAATCAGCAAAGACGAAGGAAACAAAAATACACTGATCATAAATTTTGAGGACGAACGTTTTTCCGAACGATCACTCAAACTCCTTCTCGAGATATACAACTGCTATCTTGAAAAAGTAAAACCAGACGGGAAAAAACCATTTATTTTTTTAGATGAAATTCAAAATATTCCCGAATGGGAGCGATTCGTGAGAGGGATGCACGAGCGAAAAGAAGCAAAACTTGTTGTTTCAGGTTCCTCCTCAAAACTCCTCAGCGCAGAACTCGCAACACTCCTCACCGGCAGACACATCACTATCACCACCTACCCGCTCTCCTTCAAGGAATTCTTAGTGTTTAAAAACATACCAATACAGTCTGACCTTGAGATTACTGCAAGACGAACAGAAATAAAAAAACTACTTCACGAATATTTGGAATTCGGTGGTTTTCCTGAGGTTGTTCTCTCGTCTGAGAAAAAAAGAATCCTTTTGAGTTATTTTGAAACAATACTCTCCAAAGATATTGTCGAGAGATTTCGTATACGTGAAAGAGAAAAAGTAAAAGCACTCGCAAAATTCTACCTCACCAATATCTCATCTCTCATAACGTTCAATAAGATATCTGAATTTCTCGATATGCCACTGACCACCATCGAACGGTTCTCCAACTATCTTGAAACAGCGCATTTGATATTTTTTATAAAGCGATTTTCGTATTCGTTCAAAGAACAGGAAAAATCACCAAGAAAAGTATATTCTATAGATTGTGGTCTGTCAAATACCATTGGATTCAGATTTACGGAAAATTTCGGAAGGATCATGGAAAATATCGTTGCAACAGAATTAAAAATACGACAAATGGTGAGTCCGGAACTAGAAGTCTATTATTGGAAGGATTATCAGCAACGAGAGGTTGATTTTGTTTTAAAAGATAAGGCTCAGGTACAACAAGTCATTCAAGTTTCCTACGATATCGAAGATATGAACACAAAAGAACGAGAAAGAAGAAGCATATTGAAAGCAATGAACGAGTTCAAATTAAAAGAAGGATTGATCATCACAGAAAGTTTTGAGCAGGACGAAGAAATCGATGGCAATACCATTGTCTATAAACCGTTATGGAAATGGTTGACAGAATAAAAATCAAGACTGTACCTTTCTGAAGAACTTTGTAGACAACCGAAACAAAAGATGAGATACGAGGAGCAAATAAGGCACCTACTAAATAATTCGTTATAACTTCTATAATTTTCTCTCTCATCATTCCTCGATTACGCCCACGTCGTGAATCCGTCGACGAAGTTATGCGTAGTAACAATCACCGCTAATAACACAGACCAATCTAAATCAATAGAAAAACCCAGCATATCCCAAAGTCGTCACCTAAAAAGCGCCTCATCGCCCATCATAACTATTACCGTAGTAATCGGGAAAAACCAAGAGAAAACCCTTTCCCATCCTCGTCGCTTTTCTTTTTCCCAAATCTGTCACCTGTAAACCCTGCTGTTGAATTCTTGCCCCCGGGGTAGATTTCCCAATGTCGTCATCTAAAACTGTTTAATCGTCTTTCATAATGAACTCGCATTTCATCGAGATTTCTTACGTACTTCTTTTTCTACCGTGACGAGTAAGATACCAAGGATTTCTTCAATGAATGGAAGGTTCCTCTCCAAATAATCCTCTGCGATCTCCCGCCCTCGATATTGGATATCACTTCGGAGCTTTCTCATTTCATCTAAAAAATGTATCTGAATATCGTCAAGTGCTGTTGGGTAAAACGTGGATAGAAACGAGAGGAGACATTCATGACTATAACTCTTATACCCATGAAGTGCAAAAAGGGCAGAGATTAATTCTTTGATGGCTTCATAGTAAGATTCCACAAGTAACTGAGGAAACTCTTCGTCGCCTCTTTTCTCAATAGATTCAAGTCTCCTCGTAGCAAGATGAAAAAGCGATGTCGCCTGCTCCGGGTTTGGTTTGATCTTTTTTACCTTATATTCCACACAGTCTTCCCATCTCATTTAGATTACCTTCAAGAACCCACGCAGCACGAGCCCATTCGCAAGCGTATTCTTAAATCCGCTCTCTAGTTTGTCCATACTCGGTTCAAACAACAGACTAATCTTTCTCTTGAGACTCTTTTCGTAGGGACGTACGTCTATCTTTTGTTCTTTACTCTGGATAAATAGATCAATATCTCCTCGTTCATCGTCCCTTCCTTCGACTCCGCTCCCGTAGAGAACGATGCAGTTCGGAGTACATCGTTCGTCTATCTCCTTAACCAGTCCGCACTCCTCGAGCCTCATGAGGAGGTCATTGCTCTTAAAGCGTCGGTATGTATCATTGAGCGATGCTTTATAGCTGTGATACACTCCGTTTTTAACTTTTTGTAGAAAACCGCTTTTCCACAGGATCTCTACATGATGTTTTACAGAAGGTAGGGAGATGGTGGTGATTCTCTCCAATTCTCTGAGATGGAAATTTCTGTTGGGTTCATCAAAAAAAACCCGCAATATTTTATATCGATTGAACGTTTGATACATAAACTTATCACTTGATATTATATATTATCAATTGATATAAAAAACTATCGTGATTTGAGAAAGATATACTCCCCCCTTGAATATTAATCAAATCATGATATTCCCTTTGTATGTAAAGACAAAAAGAACTAACTATCAAAAAATTTAAACAATACCTTCCTATTTCACTATTATATATATTGGAGCGTGAATATGGGATTGCACCAAGGATGCACAAGTAGCTTGGTAAAGATTTACATACTCTTGTTTGTCGCATCTTTTCTTTTTTCGATTCTTTATGTGACAACTGTCATTTCCGAATCTGCTGCATCACTAGCGATTTCTGTATCGGTTGTAGAGGGCGATACATTTCGACCAGGTCAATCGTTCCACATTATTACGGAGATCAGAAACTCAAAATCATCGGGCAGGGTTGATGTGAAGGTCACCTACGAAATAGCTGATTTAGAAGATAACAGTATCTTAGTACAAAGCACAACGGTGGCAATAGAGACGTTAAGTTCTTTTTCTGAGGAGATAAAATTACCAGAAACCATAAAAGGTGGGGTCTATCTCTTGAAAGCAAATGTTACCTCGCTTGATGGGACGAAATATGCGGAAGCGAGTAGATCATTAACTGTCGTAGAAGTGTCAGCGAATCAGCAACTATTGATCGAGTATATCATGGGCGGGGCTTTGATTATTACGGTCGTTGGATTGTTTTATGAGCACAGACGGATTTCAAAATTGAAGGTTACTGAAGATGATTTGAAGAAGTTTATTGAATTACAGAAATTAAATTGATTTTTTATAAACGAAAAAACCCGGATTTTTTTAAAAGAGATAATTTTATAAAACACGCAGGCTTATACGTAATTGTGTTGTAATGGTATAAGCAGCACAAAAATAATATCAAAAAAAGAAAAATGGACGTGAAAAAAATGGAAACACTTCAAATAAGATTGACAAAAAATATGTTGGATAGAATTGATGTTTTGATAAAACAGGGCACCTATCCAAATAGATCTGAAGCTGTCCGAGATAGCGTGAGAAAAATGTTGGATCGCAAACCTGCTACGAGCGAGGTTCTCACTGTTTCTGTGAAAGACCTCCAAAAATTCATAAAAACCACTGGTAGACAATGAACATGGATTTGCTTACAGCATCTGGGTTATTAAGCATAATCGGATTCTGTTTTGGTCTCTTTACCATTGCAATAGTATTTGCCATAGTGAAAAGGACCAAATCTGCGATACGACAAGGCTTTGGATTTCTTCTCATAGGCATGATAGCATTTGTCTTGTTAGAAACGTTTAAGATATTTGAATTATTTTTAATTTTACCTCAAACGATTGCCCCTGAGTTATTCACCATTGCCTTCATTTTCTTCCTCGTGATTGGACTCTACAAACTGAAAACGCTTATCAAAAGTCTTTCAGATTTTGGCCAAGCGTTTTTAATCACGTCCAAGGACAAATATGAAAGCAAACTCGTAGATCTTGTTAAAAATATACGGGGCATCTGTTATGTAACTCTGGAAGAACCGTACGAAAAGATAGTTGAGGTTTTCGATTTGTATGGAATAGACACGTCTGGTTTTCAATTTTTAGACGCCTCAGGCGGAGATTGCAACGCCAAAAACTGTGTTACGGTAAAAAATAATCCTAGTGATATCAAAAGCTCATTGGATAGGATGCTTAAGGAAAAAGATATAAAATGCGTTATCGTGGATAACGTTTCTGCGATAAAGAATATTGAAAAATTTGAGATGCCGCTCTTTGTCCAAGATACTGCGTCTTTGATTAAATCAAATGGGGCTCAGGGTTTTTTTATTGGAAAAATAGAATCTCTTGATAAACAAACCATAAACGACATTTCAATGCTTATGGATAGAGTGCTTGGTGATGAAAAATGGTAAAAACAATTATGATTGTTGATGATACAAGGGATACCGTTGAGATGGTTGAAAAACTTCTGAAATCTGAAGGGTATAATACCATTATCGCTTTTAATGGGAAAGAAGCACTGGATAAATTACGGGGCTTAAAAGGTGGCACGAAACCTGATCTTATTTTGCTTGACATGTTTATGCCGGAGATGAGCGGAAGGGAAGTATGTGAAACAATCAGAGCAGATAAGGATCCCGCTTTGAAGGATATCAAGATTGCGTTTTTTACCGTTGCAAATTTTAAGGAGCAGGGAAAACAGATTCTAAAGGAGTTGAAAGTTATTGATTATATCACTAAGCCTTTTGATGTGGATGATTTGTTGAACAGAGTACGTACTATGTTGGAACAGTAGAACGGTTTTTTCTTCCGTTCAGAATATTGATTTTGTGTTTTTGTTGTCTTTTGCTAGGGGTGGATTTGAGGATTTTTTTAATTTTTTTCTTGATTCTTCCATTAAAGTTAAATAAGAAAGAAGCGTTATATTGTAATGTTTACGTAATTGAATTGTGTTGGAAAAAGAACATGATTGGTTAAGGTGAAACTTTGAAAATTAATTGGAAGATATCGCTACTAGTTATGGTGGTATGTTCTACATCTCAAGTTATTATATACCTGAACAAAATAAGGAAGTGGTGTATTGGGAAGATGCTATAGAGAATTGTAGGGAATTGCATATGAGAGACACCCTTGGTGGTGGTTTATGGACGGATTTTGATGATTATTGGGAAGACATAAGTTGGCGTCAAGATTATGTAGATGAGTATAAAAGCAATGTAGGAACAGCACAGGAAGTGCAAAAGTCATTACCATTTGGAATATTAATTGGTGCGGTAATAATGTTTGTTGGTTTTATCGTAAATAAAGATATTTTTCTAGATAAAATATTTAAAGACAAAAAAGAGATTGAGAAAATATCCAAAACAAGTAACGATGCGATAAACATATTAAATTTAAGATATGCAAAAGGTGAAATCACTAAAGAACAATTCGAACAGATGAAGAAAGATTTAGAAAACTAAAATCAGATTTTAGATGTATGGGTTTTTAAAGAAAGAAATGTTTTGAAAATGTAGAGTTGATGGAGAAAAAAAAAACAATCCATAAGAACCCATTAATGTTTGAGAAGTTTGAGAATAAGGATGAGGTGAGATAAATGAAACCAAAAAGTTTAATTGATATTATGGAACCAGTTGATGACAAAGAACTGCAACGAAGATATAAAGATACAATAGCAGAGATGTTAGATGAAAAGACAAATAACATTATCTATGAAATCTCATGTCTCTCTGTGAACATGCTTCAAGCAAATAAGAAAGAGGAGCTTATTACAGAAATTCAAAACACCATAAAGAAACTCAGCGGGTTTCTAGTAGCGCTGAAGAATGAGGATAAGGGAAAATAGTCTCTATTATTTTTTGATGAAGGCCATTTAGAACGTGCTACGCGCATTATCTCCCCTGCCTTTGAAGTCCAGCATGTCCAATATGGCGGGGTTGTTAAGCAGTTACCTTTTACTGTGTTAAATTAAAAAAAAAGGGGCAATCGGCATAATAAAATTAATAAAGAGCTTGTCTGAGTAATACCTAAATCTCGCAAATACCACCATCAATATCTGATTGATACCAGATACCCTCTCTAAGGTGAAAAGGATGGATTGAAAATATCGTTTTTATAATCGATGAATATGAAGAAACTACCTACGCGATAAGTAGCTTGAACATGGAACAAACGACCAAACAAAGTTCAGGTCACATCTAAAAGTTCGATTTCTTAGGCAGGCTCTTTATGAAATTTATCTTAAGTGCTTTCTTAGGTTTAATAGGCAGTGTAAAACTAAATTTGCTTCCTTTGTCTATTTTGCTATCAACCCATATCCGTCCCCCATGTGCATCAATGATAGCCTTTGAGATGGGAAGCCCAAGGCCAGTTCCCTTTATATTTTTATTCCGAATTGATTCAGATCGGAAAAACATATCAAAGATTTTTTCATGCTCATTCTTGGGTATACCCAATCCAAAATCCTGAATTTCAAACAGGATGTACTCGTTTTTTTTCTTCACATTAATATTGATTGATACCCCCTCAGGTGAAAATTTAATAGCGTTACCAATGATATTTATCAAAACTTGTTTTATCTTATCAACATCAATACTCAGTGATGGTAATCCGTCTGCCAATTGGACATTCATTCTAATTTTTTTTGAATCTGCCAACGGATACATAATATCCATAGTATTTTCGATTAGACTCTTTATAGGAATCTTCTCGACCATGAATTTCATTGTGCCTGCTTGCAGTTGCACTAAACTAAGACAATTATTAATTAAGTGGTTCAAATGATCAGTATTTCGTTTCAGAACCTCGAGAACCTTCTTTTGTTGCTCATTAATTGCACCGAATTGTTCTTTTATCAACATTTGAGTATAGCCCTTAATTGAAGTTAAAGGTGTTTTCAGCTCATGGGATGATATGTGAAAAAAGGTGGTCTTTAACGTGTCCTGTTTTATTAATTCAATATTTTCTCGTCTAATGTGATTTTGGATTTCGAGTAACTTATCCATCATACCTACAAAACTCTTTGCATATATCCATTTCTCATTACGTCTGATTAGAGTAAATTGATGATTTCCCATAACGTCAATAATTTCGCTTGCTCCAATTTTTTTAAGAGGGTACGAACAGACAACTAAAATCTTTTTATTGAAAATTACATTGTCAATCTTACTTTCATAATCCTTAATGGGTCTCCACCGATTCGTTCCAACCCATGAAAGGTCACCTTCTACTCTTAATCCATCAAATCCTGCGGATAGAGCTTTGTCAAGTTTGTTTCCCCAATTCGTAATAACTGCATCCCCATCGAATCTTCCTTTATTTAAATAACATTCAGAGTACTGAAGAATCTCGATTTGTCTCTTTCGTTGATAACAATCAAGATTGGGTATCGCTGTTTGTAAAATCTCAAATGCCTTTTCCGTCTCGAGATCTTTAGGAATAATCCACGAGCAAAATTCATTATTTTCTAAACCCGCTTTTATATAAGGTTTTAAAATATCAAAGTAGTCATTGATAGAATCGTAAAAAAAACAGAGATGTGTCCCCCAAGGTACTTCATTGATTACCTCAAGACCTAGTTTTCCTGAATTTGTGTTTTTCATTTTTCTTCCCCCCCCCCCCCCTAAAAAATATAAAACAATGATATAATAGCTTATCTTAAATGTTTCGTTTTGCAACGTTTTTTACTTTTAATAAAAATTTATTACAAATTGTTACAATGATTTCATTTCCATATTACTATAACCTCATTATCTTACCTATAGAAAATATCGTTTTTATGATTCAGCACAGACATTGCTGCTTCCTCTAAATATCGTCCTGATCCAACTTGTCGGTTGTATATCAGACAAGAATCATCTGATGATTTTTTTGTTTTTACTTTTTTCATTCTTCCATTAAAGTTAAATAAGAAAGAAGCATTATATTGTAATGTTTACGTAATTTAATTGTGGCGGGAAAAAGGAAGAACTGAAAGAAGAAAAAAAACAGGGGAGATTTTTTTCTTCATCAAAAGAATCATCTAAAAATAATACCTCTGATCAAAACCTTGAACATACATGTTTTAAAAATTTCTTTGAAAACGCGCCGATATATGAGTACATGGTTTCGCCTGAAGGAACAATTCTTGAAATAAACAAAACCGCGCTTACGAATTTAGGTTATAAAAAAGAGGAATTAATAGGAAAACATCTCACCGCTATTTATGCTCCTGAATCCCATGAAAAGATGAAGACCCTGCTCTCCAAATGGAAAGAAACCGGCGAGATAGATAACGAAGAAATGGTTATTGCTACAAAACAGGGGGAGAAACGGAGAGTGTTACTCAGTGCAAGTTCTGTAAGAGGTGATGATGGAGCGATTCTGTACTCCATATCTGTTCTAAAGGATGTTACCGAAATTAATAAAATTTATGATGAATTAAATAAAAATCTTTGGTTGCAGAATGTAAAATTGCAAAAACTAAATGAAACCAAGAAAACTTTTCTCAAAACCACGTCCCATGAATTACGCACTCCAATAACGTCCATAAAAGGATATGTACAGATGCTGATGAAAAAGACTCTAGGTGAAATTAATGAAGAACAGAGGAAAAGTCTTGATGTAATCTTGCGTAACACAAACCGTCTTGATCAGGTGATCCAGAATATTCTTGATGCTTCGAGTTTGGAATCAGGGAGTATGAAATTCATCCCACGAAAAGTAAATCCAAGAATGCTCGTGGAAGAAATAACCAAAACGATGGAACCATTTGCGAATAAAAAAGAGATGACAATTAATGTCAATTTAGAAAAAAATCTTCCAGATTTGATGATTGATGGCGAGCGGATTAAGCAAGTTTTGATAAATCTTGTAGACAACGCTATAAAGTTCTCGTCAGATGGTTCAATGATACATATCAAAGCAAGAAAAGAAAAGGAAGATGTTTTGTTCGAGGTGCAGGATTTCGGACAGGGCATACCAAAGGATAAACAGGGAATGATTTTTGAATCGTTTTATCAGGCTGATTCTGGTGATGATAGAAAGTTTGGTGGAGCAGGTCTTAGTCTTGCTCTCTCCAAAGGCATTGTAAGGTCACACGGTGGAGATATATGGTTCGAGAGCACTGAAGGCACAGGTAGTACATTTCTGTTTACGCTCCCCATTCAGTCAATTTGCGATATTGAAAACACAGATTTAAATGATGAGATG
>JAPKYG010000079.1 GCA_026394435.1 Methanobacteriota archaeon
TATACCTTCCAGACCAAAGGATATACAGGGATGATAAATGTAACAGTATCTATAAATAATATTTCTGGTGATAAAATTAATGTCACTATCACCAATGACCAAAGCTCAGAGCCAACTTATCTTGATTTATACAGAACTTTCACATTTAACAGAACCTTTATCCTCCCTCGACTGTACAAAGATATCCCATCTATGTATATCTCGTATTTCTATGTACAGGATATTGAGAAGGCAGGATACAGCTTAAATCCATTGGCAGGAGAATCATTAACCTTTGAAGTTGTTGTAGAAAAGGTGTATAAAACCTCTCAGGAGACAAGCTGAAGTTTTATCCCACGTTCTACTATCTGTAAAAACTCTTCTTCTTTTCCTTTAGGGATGGTCGCGCCAGCAGCGATGTTATGGCCACCACCTACTCCATTTAATTCTTTTGCGGCATGGGTTAGAACTGTAGCAAGATCCAATCCGCGGTCCACCAGGCTTTGTGTGGCCCGTGCAGAGACCTTCACATCCCCATTTTCAGTGAATGCGAACCCGATAAGTGGTAATTCTTTATCGACGTCTTCAGTGTTCAACAACATATTAGTGACAATTCCAATAATGGTATCGCGAATACCGTCACCAGCGTGGAAATATTGGAGGTGAGTTCGTTTCTGGATCTTTTCTTCTCGGGCGAACTGTAAGCCTTCCACGAGATTATGGCGATGGCCACTAAGGAGATTTAACGCTTCTTTGAGCCATTTCCCCCGGTCACCTAGGCATACTTGCAGTCCGACCTCATACTGACCGTACCGTGCCGTGGAATTCAGAAGCGTGGCGAATTCTTTGGCATCATGCAGCTCGGTTCCTTCCTCCTCTTTACAAAGGATGTAAGATTCTCCCAGGACCCTCCTTGCCGCCTGATACCCAAAGCCTTTCGAAAGGAGCATCTGAACAATCGTGGAGATGATCTTCCTTTTCTCATCTCTGTCAAGATCAACCCATGTCCTCCACGCATCCCCATCTTTTAATCGAATCTGTAATTCCTGCAATAAGGCAACGCAGGCGTCTTCACGTCCACTGACACCAGGGATAAGCGGATCACTTGCATACTGAAGGAGTTTTACAAGAGGCCTGGTTTCTTTGCCGAAATACCGGATGTCCTTGATTGTTTGAAGAACACCAGCGTCTTTTCCATCCTTTATTATCTCGGTGTTCATTCCTCGAAGCTCACAGAACTTCCGATCCTGAAGATCACCGATTGCTCCAATGATAGCAAGACCAGATAAATCCCTGTTTTTCAGGTCAATTGCTTTTGAGACCAGATAGGTTGCCCCTGCACCAGACAGTTCATAAGACCCATCACGACCAAACAAGTGAGGATTGAAATGAAACGAGGCATCTGAATCCGGGGGACATTCATGGTGATCCGTGATGATTTTTTTGATTTCCGGGTACTGGATGCTAATCCCACTCCCCAAGTCGGTAAACCACACGAGTTCATGGTTCTCAGTAAGTAACTTATTAATCACAACCTCATCGAGCTGTTTAATGCATTCAATCGAATATTCTTTTCCGAGTCTTCGAAGGGTCTCCGAGGCGATTGCTCCTGCGGTGATCCCATCTGCATCGATATGCGTCACGATATGGATATCTTTGGATTTTCGTATGATGTCTGCTAACTCGTTTGCTCGTTGGATCAAAGAATTACCTCGTGCATGAAGAATAGGAGAGGGTGCTGATTAGTCTTTTGGTTTCTCACAGAGTTTTTTTTATAAAAGCACCTTGATATTTTTTCACAAGCTCATTCGTGGTAAATAAGAAATCTAAAATAATAGCAGTGGTTACAGAATGTGCTGCAAAGGAGGTTATTTTGCTATGAAGAAAGAATTTAAAGAAGGCAATATCACCATAACCGTCGACTATGATAAATGTAAAGGCGCAGGTGAATGCGTGACTGCATGCCCAGTTCAAATCTTTGAACTTGTCAACGGAAAAGCGATTGCAAAAAACATAGGGGAATGCATCGAATGCTGCGCTTGCGTCAACGTATGTCCCCATACTGCGATTGAGCACAGCTCCTGCTGATCTAAAAATTCCTTTGGATTTTATATGGAGAAAAAACAGATAGAGATACGTCTTGTCGACTCTTGGCCTGAAGATGAAATCGTCGCATTATACAAAGCAGCAGGCTGGTGGAAAGACTCTTATGACAAAGCCGGGATCCCTCAGTTGATTGTAGGGAGTTTTGTGTTCGCGGTAGCTGTCGATAAAAAAAACGAAAAAGCAATAGGAATGGGCCGTGTTCTCTCCGATGGCACCTCTGACGCATATATCCAAGATCTGATGATACTTCCACCATATCGTGGTCATAACCTAGGGAAAAAACTGGTTCATGCACTCGTTGACCACTGTCTCTCCAAGGGAATCCTATGGATAGGATTGATTGCGGAACCAGGGAGTAGCCAGTTCTACACAACCCTTGGTTTCAAACCAATGGAACACTATGTCCCTATGCTTTATACAAGGGAGAGATAACCTGTGTTTTCTCTTGATGATTTTAAAAAAATTGATTTAAATGATAAACCTGTTTTTGATAGATACTACGCGCGATTTCCTCCAAGTCATAGTGGGGAGGTATTCACAACTATGGTCAGCTGGGGAGAGTATGTTGAATATGGGTATGCTCTCATTGAAAACAGTATTATCCTCATGAGTAAAGATAAAGATGGAGCGGTTCTGCATGCACCATCTGGGAAATTCAATCTGAACCTCCTCAAACAAGTCATTACCCTTGCGATAAAGGAAAATGCGGTCTTCGGATTCATTAAAACATCGGAGAAAAATCTGCTTGCAAAACAATTTCCTTCGTTGACGTTTGTCGAAGATAGAGATTTTTTTGATTATGTATATCGTGCGTCTGATCTGGCAGAACTTCCTGGAACAAAGTACGGGAAGATACGAAATCGATTGAATAAGTTCACAAAAAACTACGCGTATACGATTGAGGAACTCTCAGAGAAAAATATGGATGAGGTAAATGAATTCCTGAAACGATGGTGTCTCTGGAAGGACTGCGGATCTGATGAAGTATTGGAAAACGAGCGGAAAGCAATCGTGTATGCGATGTCACATTTTTTTGACCTTGTTCTTTCTGGACTTGCATTGCGGATAAATGGTTCAATTGAGGCGATCGCGGTGTATGAAAAAATGAATGCGGACACCGTGGTTGTCCATTTCGAAAAAGGATCTCCTGATTTTGATGGGATATACAAAGCGATCAACATGGAGACAGCGCAACGTGTGCGACATCAGGTTCCGTTTATTGATCGGGAAGAAGACCTAGGGATACCTGGGTTGCGACAGGCGAAACTATCCTACCAACCTAATCATTTTATAGAATTATATCATGTAACAAAAGAAAGTCTTCAGACTACAACTTTTTTGGCGTTGTAATCCTTGAGTAATTTATGTTGTTTTTTTTATGGGTTTAACGGGATCGGTAACCAGACAGTAATGACAGTCAATCCCGCAATAGTCACACTTGAATACACACCAGTCGCTGTTTTTACTCCAAACCAGTATCCGAAGAAGCCGAACATTACACCAGCATAGGTCCCAGGTGGTACAAAATCTGAAATCAATCCGTTTGTCTGTATTCCGCTCGTTGCATATCCTTTATGGAAACTGATAATATCAAAACCAATAAAGTTTATGAAGGTATTTAATCCCGATACAACTGTCGTCCCATTTTGCAATGTAAAAGTTATCGCGCTCATCGCACTGAAGATTGAATTGTTGATAATTAAAAAGAATGGAATTTTACATTAGTTCATCTCTTCGGTTTGAAAAGTTGGCTATGTTTTTTTGATTTTATTATTTAATTCTAAATTTTTTGAATTAATTAAGTATGAATCATAATTTTTTTAGTATATTACGTTATTTTATAAACTAATTAATTTTTGTACTTAAATTTGTGTTTTGTTGTATGTTTTGTGTTAATCTTTGACATGATTTTTTGATAAAATTTCGTTCGATTACTATTATGATCACCGAATAATAAAAATATTTAAAAATTTACATTAATCCATTATCTAATTATGTTTGTAGTTAAATAGGATTTATTAGTTAAAATCTAAGTTTAACTTAAATTTTTCGTGTTAGCAATTGGCAGTATAATGTGCTATACAATAACATGCAAATTGACTGAGAAAGACTAGCATATGCCATCATAATATGATTGATAATTTCTAGCATGGTTACAACTGTAATGATACAAAAGAAACATCTATTTCTTAATTAATTGTGCGATCTCAAGTGCCAGTTTTGAATACAGTTCGAAACGGAACTCCACCCCATAATAGTTAGCAGCTTCCTTAAAGGAAGCGAAACGCAGGAAATACATCTGATAGATTACGAGATCCTCTTTGTGTTTCAGATTAGGTGCGGCATGATGACAATTCATACATAACAACGAACAATTTTCCGCTGTATCTTCACCATTATTTACAACTGGTATGACATGATGAAACTCTCCTTTGAAATCATCATCGAAATCAATACCGCAACGTTCACAACGATTTTTTGCCCTCTTCACTACTTTTTGTCTGATCTTCAGGGGGAAATTTTTTATCCTTTTGTTCATCTTTCTTATCTACCTCCCGCATTAAAATGTTTCTCACTGTACATGAGTACCAACTACATTTATTTCCCTCGCGTTTTAATCGGGTTGGTATCCTATTTTCATTCAAATAATTCGCGATTTCACTATAACTTTTTTCCTCTGATTTTAATTGCCTCATGAGAGTTAAAATATTTTGTTCTTCAACGTTTTCAATAAGTCGGGTATTCTTTTTTCTGTTTCCAATGGTATCAGAGAGGATTGTATATCCGTATGGTGCTTGTCCGAACCATTCGTGTTTCATTTTTTGTTTCACACCAACGCGAATTTTTGATGCGAGTTGGCCTCGAAAAAACTCGCTAAATGCAGCAAAATTGGTCAGAATGAATCTCCCTTGTTCACTGTAGATATCTATATGCCTCAGATTGTAAATATGTAATTTTATCCCATGGGTAAGCAGGTCGTCCATGACATTAAGGAGATCTTTTGTTGATCGAGAGAATCGATCGTTATCAAACATGCAGATGCCGTTAAACAAATCGTTCTTTGCATCTGTAAGCATTTCTTGAAATCGTTCGCGCTGAGTGTTTTTTCCACTTTCTTCATCTTGGTATGTTTTTACCCATCGCCATCCGGTTTCCTTTAACCAGTTGTCCAGAGTGGATTTTTGGCCGTCCGGACTGTATCCTTTTGCTTGTTCCTCCCGGCTTACTCTTACGTAATAGGCTACTTTATAGTCTATTGACATGTGATATAGCTCCGATATTTGACTACAGTCAGGTATTTATCAATTGTCAGTTATACTGTTTCTCTATTTAACTTTATGCAAAATTTTAGTATTCCTATGTAAAGTATGCTACACATTATCTAACATTTTACATTCATATATCAACCTTTTCAGAGAGTGCACGATCTGATATCAGATTATACTTTTTCAATTTTATCCAAAGATTCTCTTATATTGGATTTGCACGACAATAGTTTTTATGTGAAAATCATGGGAGTTTGTAGCGAAAAGATGGCAAAGTAAGGATTTTCGCTATATTACGTAAAAGAGTAATATGTTTGATGTCGTATTTTTCTTTAATTTATTTTTTTCCCGTGTGTATTGTTGTCTGTACTGATTTACTATGCTAGACAATTTCTGTCATATAAATTGTATCAATGTATGCTAGAGAAGTTCTAGCATTTATTTTGTTATTGTTCCATGTTTCATGTTAACAAGAATAGTTAGTGTTAATGTTTGAGATTAACAAGTTAATCTAATATATTTACAATATTTACAATATAAACAATTTTATTTAATTTTCTCCCATGTCTTGCTGTTCGTCATGCTCAATCGTAAAATCTTTAAGATCATATTCATCAGCAATCGTGCGAGAACGAGCACCCGCTTTTTTTATCTGACGCCCACAGACCGTACATTTTCCAGATGCTCCGTCATACGCCCGCCATTCCATACACGTAGGGCAAAACTCATCCTCACCGACTATAACCTTCTTTACCGTCGTATGGATATCTTTCTTCGCTCTCTTATTCGTTGATATAATAGGCCTTTTTTTTATGGTCGTCTTTACCTTCTTTTTCATAGTCTCTCGCGTCGGTGTCGTGAGAATAGATATCAAAAAAGATTTATATTGATTTTTCTACTCAGCCTCACCTCCCTCGAAGTATATGACAAAAGAAGAAAAAATAAAGATTTATATGAAGATAAACGATACATGAAATCGCTTGAATCAGGTGAACTAGGAGAAAAAAAACGTGGATGCACTATCGTTTTATAATTCAGATCTCTTTAAATGGGTTATTCTTCCCATACTGATTTTCGTCGCGCGTTTAATAGACGTAAGCCTTGGGACGTTGCGGATTATTTTTGTGTCTCATGGACTGAAATATATTGCACCGATCGTAGGGTTCGTTGAAATCAACATCTGGTTACTTGCCATTGGACAAATCATGCAGAACCTGAACAATCTCGTCTGCTCCCTCGCGTACGCAAGCGGGTTTGCAATGGGCGCTTTTTTTGGTATGTTAATTGAGGAGAAACTGTCAATTGGCATGGTCATGGTTCGCGTGATCTGCAAACATGATGCCTCTGAACTTATAAAATCACTACAAGGAGCAGATTACGGGGTTACTACGCATGATGCAGAAGGCGTGAAAGGACCTGTGAAGATTATCTTCGCGGTAATCCGTCGAGAGGATCTGCATGATATCTTGGATCGAATCCATAAGATCCATCCGCATGCGTTTTATTCGGTGGAGGATGTTCGATCGGTGGGAGAAGCTATGTTCCCATACCATCAACATAAATTGTTACAATGGCATCGAAAAGGTAAATAATAAGAAAAAAGAGCTGGTAAAAATTTATTCTTTTTCATCAGGGGATTGTTTTTCTGCTAATCGTTTGAGTGTTTCTGATGATAATTTATGATACCCGTCTTTTTCGTCAATAACTGCTGCTTCGACCATCTCTGTGTTGAATTTCTGTTTGGTTATTTTCTTCAGTGTTTGAAGCCCGAGTTCAAGTGCCTGATTTAACGAGATATCTGAGGCGTAGTTTTTCGTGAACTGAGTCATGGCGTCACTGCTTTTTTTACCCTCACAAACCGCCTTATATCCAAGATAGGCGCCAGAGGGATCCGTAGAAAATAAGTGTTTGCCTGTGTCATCGATACCACCGACAAGTAAAACCACACCGAAAGGCCTTACGCCATCAAAACGGGTATACATGTGTTCGTATTCGCAGAGGAGATTTACGAGGTCTTTAACAGAGATTGGTTCATCGTAGCGGATCTTATTCCATTGTGCTTCTTCACGTGCGATTTCGACGAGGTGTCGTCCATCCGCGACAAGACCTGTTGCTGCGCAGGCGATATGGTCGTCAATCTGATAGATTTTTTCGAGAGATCTTAGGTTGACAAGCCGGCTGGTTTCTGGTTTATGCGCAAGAAGAAGAACTCCATCTTTCCATTTGAATCCCATGGTAGTAGAGCCTTTTTTAACGGCTTCCCGGGCATATTCAACCTGATAAAGTCTGCCATCAGGAGAAAAAATCGTACTTGCTTCGTCGTACTGTTGTCCTGATTGTTCCATAACCCAGCTCCAAGAGAGTTGAACCAGAATGTAATGTTTATATTATATACTTTCTGACCTTAGAGTCGGTTTGCGAGCTGTATGAGAAGTTTGGTTTTTGGTCCTTTTTTTTCAACGAGGATTCGCCCTTCTTTTTTCCAGGGTGTGGACGGATGAATCCCGTCTTTTTCTAAAATGGGGTTTAATCCGAGTGATTGTGCTGCTTTTGCGATGTTTTCTAAAGATGGTTTTTCGACCGCGTGTTTCTTTGCGACCTTTCGTCCATTCAATCGAGAAACCACGCTATCAAAATACAGAGGGTATATCACATATTTGTTTTCATCTTTGGAAACCATTGATAATCACGACGGTTTTATTTAGTGAGTAAGACCGCGTTGATGACACCACTTTGTCCAGGCCGGGAGGTAATTTTTGCTTTGCCGATTTTTGTGTTGATAATCGCTCCTTTATTCATGATGTTTCGTCGGACGTAGTGGACGTTTGCTGAGTTTTCGACGACGGTGACGATATCTGTTTTTGTAGTTTTATTGGTTTTTGGGTCGATAACATATGCGGTATCTGCGGTGAGAACTCGAGATTTTCTGTTGTTTCCTCTGGTTCGGATCGGTTTTCGTTTCATTGTCCCAATGGTGGTGAGGTGAAGTTCTCGTCCTATCTCGAATCGTCTCTTGTTTCGTGCATATCGGATGCGTCGTCCGGTTTTACTCCTTTTTGAGTTTCCGTGCCATACTGCCATGAGAATTCCGAATGGAGAAGGGATATTTAAAGGATATGGA
>JAPKYG010000171.1 GCA_026394435.1 Methanobacteriota archaeon
AAATCTCGTATTGTCCAATAATTTCTGTCACTTACTAAATATCCGTTAAATTTATCTACTAGAAGTCTATATTAATAAGTGGGTTTGGGCTCTTTGAAATGTTTTTTTTCATTTCTTTCCTCCCAGACTTTTAGCCCAGACCCTTTTGTTATTGAACATGATACTGTACCATGAAGCCATTCGTGTTTGTACAAAGAACAACAAAAAGAGGGGGAAAACGATCTGATTATATAGTGGGGAGTTTCGCTGGTCTGGCGTCGATATTCATCCAGGGGATTTGGTCAACAACTTTCTTCATCCAACTCTTCTGCATAGGTTCTTCCTCCCCGGATTATTCTCTAATGAGAATGCTATGGTCTTTTCTGATTTAAATATTTTGTGGGGATAGAATCCGCAACAGGGGGAAAAAATGGTAGGGAACTGTTTTTCATCCGCTGGTAAAAACCAGATGAAAAGGGATATATACTGCATCTTCATACATGCTGAACTTCAACCAAGAACCAACGCGGATGGTGAGGCGGATGCAACACAAATCAAAGAACAATCAGAAACAAAATACAAGTAATTGTGCCAGTTGTGGAAAGACTTTCGGTCAGAACGAGATGAAGGTGAGCTACGATTTCGAACGGTTCTATTGCTTTAACTGCGACGATAAACGATAAGAGAGGACGGGAGCAATTTCCACCATATAGTTTTACTACTCAATTATAGTTTTACAAGAGGTGGGAGTTGGGATGAGAAATTCCTGAGCGGATTGGTGACGATTGTAAGTTCTGTATTCTTGGTAATAAAGATATTCCACCGAATTTAACACCATTAGTGTTAATGTGTGTTAAATCATTCATATTTTTATGACGGTGTACTCCCATTCCCGGTTGAGCTGTTATCAACAGTGTCCGCAGAAGTTTAAACTACAATATATTGACAAGGTGGGAACAGAGGCAGAAGACACTATTGAAGCGTTTCTAGGGAGTCGGGTCCATGACCTACTGGAGAAGTTGTATTAAATACTAGATTAAATATATATTACTGTATTGGAATACGTTGTGGTACCATGAAGAAGAATGCGATACTGTTGGTCTCTGTTTCTGTTCTCGTGTTGCTTGTTTTTCCAATGCATGTGGTTGATGCATCAGCCATTTCTCCACCTGATATGCCTGGGCCGTTCCATGTCGGTTTCTTTAAGGTTTGGTATTCAGTACCGCCCTATGGTCGGTATTGGGCGACGATCCGGTATCCTGCGCTCCATGATGGGTGGCGTGCTGCGAAGGATGTCTCAGATGCGCCGTATCCTGGTATAGTTGTGGCGAATGGCTTCGCTGGATCTGAATGGAACATCAAATGGATTCCAAAACATCTTGCATCGCATGGGTATGTGACGATCTGTTTTACACCGCCACAGAAGATTTCTGGTGATACGACGCAGTGGGCATCTGGTTTTCATGGTGGAGTTGAAATCCTGAAAAAAGAGAATAACCGGTTGTTTTCTCCACTGTACGGTATTCTTGATGGCGAAACGTTTGGTGCGGTTGGTCTTTCGATGGGTGGTGGAGGTTGTATTGAGGCAACAGGTGCTTTGGGTTCAGCGATTGATGCCGCGGTCGCCTTGGCGCCGGCGGGTTCAGCGTCTGTTATTTCTGCTTCGGGGAATATCACGGTGCCTGTTCAGCTTCAAGTGGGGAGCAACGATGGTATGGTTCCTCCAGCGCATGTTCTTTCGTTTTACACGGAGTTCATCCCGAATACGACGGTGAAGGAGTATCTGGTGATTACGGGTGGGAACCATGTTGGTTTTATTGATGATTTTTTTGCGAGGTTTGCGGATAAGTTGGGGTTGGATAATCCGCCGGGTATTAGTTTTGATGAACAGCGGCGTGTCTCAAGTAAATATTTCACCTCATGGTTCAATTATCATCTGAAGCATTTAAGTGAGTATTATACGTACATCTTTGGTGACGAGGCTCAGAATGATTTTGATTCCGGGGTGCTTTCTGATTTGCGGTATACAATACCGTAGGCGGGTATCCTGCTGGTGTTTTTCTCAAAATTCTTTTCGTACCGTTAAAATAAAATTTTCAACGACAATAATGAAAATATTTATATATAGCAGTTGATTAATAATAAGGACGGTTGGAAGAGATGGAAGATTGGTTGTTGATGAGTGAAGAAGATGTATGGGAACACTTTTTTTATGAAAACGAGTCAGAGGATGATTCCTTACTGGCAAATTTCATGAGATTATTTCGTGAGCAGTCCAAATGGCGGAAAAAGAAGAGCATCGATGAAGAGGAAGAAATAAAATCCTATTATAATGTGTCTGTGTATCGAGTGCTTCCCTATCCGCCTCATACGAAGGATGAAAAAGATTTTTTTGTGCAAAGGAATTGATTCAGGGTTGATGAGGTATTCTCCTGTTTCAGGCAATATCTTATCATTTCTTTTGCTTCTCTTTTCAGAGAGTAGATTACATCTAAAATTATTTACATGGAAGAAAGTGGTGTATTTGAAAAAGATGAAGGACATGGTCTGATAGTGAAAACCACAGGTTCTGTCCTCATCGTTGTAATCATGATGGGGCCTGGTTTTTCAAGTCTGGGAGGAAAGATATGTATAAAAACAAATCTTTAGAAAAGGCCAGACCCCATAGGTATTCAATAGGTGGACGGGTAGATAAATCTTACTATCTCCTGTGATCGTGTCTTTTCCTGAAATTACTTCCCCCTGGTTTTAAAAACATTTAAATGTATTTACAGGATAATAACTCTTACAGAATCTTTATTTAGGGGAGTGAAAGGTTATGAAAAAACAATTATTATTAATTGGTATTATTGCTCTGCTGTTGACTACTTTTTTAAGTGGTTGTAGCTCACAAGGTATAACAGTTCATAAAATTAGTGGAGAACCCCGCAATAGTGTGAACATGACCGAACAACAAATGAAAAATTCCCCTCACTTAAAAGAAGCGATACTCACCAATAAATCAGTTGAGACTTCTCAGCAAGAAATGAATCAATTAAGAGGTATCTTGGAGTTTTTTAATACCGAAATTATACATTATCAGAATGGATATTATGAAATAGGATTTTTTGCAGCTGATTAGCACAAAACATCAGTTAAGTTTAGACGTATGGGTTTTTAAAGAAAGAACAGTTTAGTTCCATCTGAAAAAGGATACGGTAAAAATAATGACTATTTTGACTGATGAAGTGGAAGTAGTATGTCCTCATTGTAACAAACACTTTGCATTAAAAATTAGTGAAGATAAATAAGGGATTAAATCTTATAGGATTCCGTAATGGTCTCTGCATCATCATCTGCCAATCATGTTTTATTAATCATCGTGTGCATTCTTTTACACAAAGGATGTGGAATTGGATGCACAAAAATACGCATAGGATGGATGCTCATATCCCAGAAGAGTTATATTGTGAGCTCCGTAAGCAGCCTAGTGGCATTACACAGATGGTTGTGGATGCTGTTGAACAATATAATGAGATGTTGCCACGGCTGGGGCATTTTGAACGCCAGGATGTTAAAGAAAGGCTGATCAAAGAGGCAGAAGAGGAAGCCGCTAAGGTGTTCTTGGAAGGGTTAATGGATATGGTGAAAAAACGATAACTCTGCATCATCTTTAATTCTGTATCTCCCAGATTTAACCAGACCCTTTAATCTATTGTTTTAAGGATATGTTTTTAAAGAAAAAATTATTCTGATATGTGAGAGAGGAGACGGAATGAGAAAACAGGTGGGGATCATGGGAATAGGTGTGCTTCTCATCACGCTGTGTTTCAGTGGCTGTGAAGAGATAGGGACGAAACCTGACTCTGTCACGGTCAATGCAATGGCTGCTGTCTATGTGAAGATGGTTGATGCAGACAATAAAGAGATGGAGATCAGTGTTGATGGGATTTCTGTGTTCATTGAAATGACGAAACAGGGCCGCGATCGGTTAATATTTGACAGGATCGTCCAAGGTGGACTGTGTCAGGCGACCGGCAGCTTTGTGCTATCTATAGGAGAGTGGATTAATTGTACCGCCACGGTTCAGGGCGGATATCAGGGTTATTATCCTGTTGCCCCTGCCTCTGCGATGCTTACGTGGGACACGGTGAATGCGTCAACGAATTTTGGGGCGATGTACCAGTGGTACCCTAAACTGACCATCACGATGAAGAAGGGGTGAGTGTTGTAACTGAACATTCTTCCAGATCACCAGGCATAGTTAGTTGTTTCACAAAAAAAATATAAGTGTCTAAGATTATGTTTTTAAAGAAGAATGAAACCTAAACAAAAACATGATTATTTTTCAAGTAAATCAACAAATAATCTCCCGCGGAGTAGTCATGTGGTTATTCTTCTTAAACCAAGGACAATTAAAACAACCATCTCCAATCCTACCGGCAACACTTCCTTTATTTGCTTGACTAATAAACCAACACTCTTTCCCCATATTAAGTTTATAAGTAAGACATTGTTCTCTCGTTTTTATCGGGCACTCCATGAATTCCCAACAATTTTGTGTTATTTCTTTCTCAGATTCGGGCATTCTACTACGGGCATGAATGATGTCTTATGTTATAATTGTTGCCTAAATTATTTGGAGTGTTGTAGGAATTGAAACCTGTTCACGAAAAATCTGATGGTTCTAAGGATATGTTTTTAAAGAAAAAAACCATGTAAATATAGCAATGAGTGGAGATGGTGATGTGAGAAAAATTGTTGTTGTACTCATTGGATTAGTTATCATTAATATAGGTTTGATGAGCGGATGTACAGAAAATAGACCAGAAGGCAAGGGCGAAACAGACACTGATGGTGATGGATACATTGACGCCCTTGATGCGTTCCCCGATGACAGCACAGAATGGGAAGACTCTGATGGTGATGGGGTTGGTGATAACGCTGATGCTTTTCCCCTGGATGCGAATGAAACAGTAGACACGGATGGTGATGGGGTTGGTGATAACACGGATGTTTTTCCTCTTGATCCAACTGAATGGCAAGATTCGGATGGCGATGGGGTGGGTGATAATGCAGACTATTTCCCCTATGATGATACACGATGGGAGCAACCTTTACCCGATGCTTTTCTTGAGCTTGCAGAACCTTATATCGAGAAATTGGTAATCGATGATAGCGAATTACAAGCCTATGCAAACACAATAACCAATGGCTTTGATTCTTCCGGAAGGGAATGTCAAGTGAATGCACTTTATAGAGATGTTCTGAAGAACTATACCTGCATCTCCGCTCCGCTGGATAATAGCACATTGCAGACGCCACAAGAGACCATACAGAAAAAAGAGGGGACATGCGAAGATCTCTCTCTTTTACTTTGCTCATTGCTCTACAATATTGGAATTACATCATATCTTGTCTTCACCGATGATCATGTGTATGCAATGGCGTATGATGTCAACACCGATTCCCTCTGGGAGTGCGCGGAACAGTCATTGATTCTTCAGGTTGAGGAACGCTTCGGGGAACCTATTAGTCAGCCTTTTATACAAACCTACACGCTTGATTCATTAAATATGTTGTATGCCGGTGGAGATGAAGGAAAAACATTTGCTGGTGTAATTGACTACATGACCATTGACTATAGTATAGAATCAAATCAACCATTGCATATGTTCGTTGTTCCAACACAAACAGAATTCTTTGCTCTGAGGGATGGTGACATCGCAAACTTTACGCACGTTGCGCAATGGGAAGAAACGAATCTTACCAGTAAAACCGGGACTATCCCCCAGCTTTTTACTTTTGGTGGAATAATTCTTTTCAATGAAGGAGCTTCGGCTGCAATGGTAAGTTTTGACTTTTTATTTTCTTTTCAACCATCGTTTTACGATACCTATAACAAAAACAAGCTTACCGCATATGAAATAGGGGGAAAAGATTCTGTTCTCCTTGATCCAACGTTAGGGGAGTATGGTTTTCTAGGGTATGATGCCGAGATTTTCGGAGAAAAAAAATTACTCGATCCTCTGACGAAACAGTATGTCACCTTTCCGTAAAAAGGAAGATTTTTTTTTTTAATGTATAAGGGAAGTGAGGAAGAAAAGGAGGACGTAGGATTCCGGAGTCTTGCTTGAATCAATGCACACTTTTTTTTACAGTGAGATGAGGTAGATCCCGATGACCACGATCAGGGTGCCGATGAACCGGTGCCAGTGGAACTTTTCTTTGAGGAACATGGTTGCGAGCAGGAAGACCGTCACGGAGCTTACGCCTGCCATCGGGTAGACCTTGGAGGCGTTTGCCTGGGAGAGTGCCGTGTACAGGAATGCTGCAGCGGTGGCTGCGCACAGTGATGCGACAAGAACAATGCGTACCTGTGGTTTGAGGGAGGCTGGCGTTTGTTGTCGTTGTCGTCGCATGAGCAAGGATACAATCGTAAGCATGAGGAACGCCATCAGGTAGATGGAGACGGCAAGAGCAATCGGCTCTGCGGTTCCGAGGAAGGTTTTGACGAGCAGTGCGTAGGCGATGTCGATGGGGACGAGTGCTACGATGATCAGGAGATTGCGGTCCAGGCGTGGTCGTGTGGTGATATGTTCGGTGAGGACCAGGTAGATGCCGCCGACCATCACCAAGATTCCTGCGTAGTTTGCCAGTGTTGCTGGTTCGTGGAGCAGGATGATTGAGGCAAGGAAGATGAACAGGGTATCAAGTGATTGGGAGAACGGCTGGATCTCGCTTGCGTTCTTTCTTTGGAGCACGCGCAGGTACACGACGAAGCTTACTGCGAGGAGGAAGGCAGGGATTGCCGCTAAGAGAAGCAGTGATGCGGAGATGCGGAGGTTAAGGAACAGCAGTCCTGCGGAGCCGAGGAAGACTGCGTTGAACAGGGTGCGCAGCAGAACGGTGGTCACAGGGTGGTACTGCTGGTTCATCATGTACTTATCCAGGATGCCTGCGACCGCACCGATCATGTACCCGAGTACGCTAAAGACAAACCACAACTCCATGGGAATCAACTGGGGTTTTAACACGGTAGTCTATAAATAAGCTGTGATGCGTGGGATGAGGGGGTGGGTTTTTTGAAAAATAATAAAGGAAGAAAGGACGGGAGGGAGGAAGGGATTGTATGATTTGGTCCATGTTTGATGCCGAGGAAATACATAATCCTGATGGGATCTGTGATGATTGTAGGTTCTGTATTCTCAATGATAAGAATATTCCACCTGGTTTCTAATCAGGGAATCATAATGGGAGACTAAGAATAGAATTGACGTTTATAATTAGAGATTCTACTCCTAATGAGCCGATTTTATGATTAGAGTTATGTATTCCTATTACAATTTGGAATCTATGAAATCAGATGAAACTTTAGAAAATCACAAGATAGAGATTAAACCTCCTACAAAATGCAATAATGAAAAAATATTTTCTTTTTGTAGTTTAGTTAAAAAAGGAGAAGAAGTTGATTTCAACACGCTTGAATATGGTGTAAAACGAGCTAGATTCTTGGGATTCTACTATGTCGATGATAAACTTGTTGGCGTTGCAGCACTCAAAAATGCAAATCCTGGTTATCAAAATAATGTATTTGAAAGAGCGGGTAAGCCGGAGTTGGCTAAAAATTTTCGTTATGAAATTGGTTATGCCTTTACAGATGACGAATATCGATGTATGTATATTTGTCGTAATCTCATTAGGCATCTGATTGCAAAAGAAGAATCCGAAAATATATTTTCTACTGCAAGATCTGAAAATATAGCCATGAGGAAGATATTAAATAAACTAGAATTTAAAGAAATTGGGGATCCATTTTTAGGGAGATTAAAAGAAAAGGGTGAATATTACGTCCAGCTATTTGTAAAATTCACCAATGATCAAAAATAGCCAAACTTTTGTTCATTTCTTAAGGGAATTTCATCATTTGATACAATTTTTATTGAATTGATCTGTTGTTTTTCAAAATATTCTCTCACCATCTCATCTGAAGCATGATCAAAGGTCAGTGATGGGAATCATGATGGAAGCAATTGAAATGATTATCACATGACATGTTCTTTTAACCCTGCAACATCAGTGAAATACACCGTGCATCCATTCACGTTCATACGTCCGTGTTTTCCTTTATAGGTGACAACGACTGCAGTTTTTGGATGATACGTCTCGATAAATGATCGTAAACCTCGTTCAATTTTCCCTGGATCAGCACGTAGTTTTGCTTCAATAGGAACAACCGTATCGTCTTTCTCAATAACAAAATCAACTTCGGTTTTCATTTTTGTTCGCCAGTATTTTGGCATCGTACCAAGCTTCAGAAGCTCAGTAAACACGTAATTCTCAAACAGCCTTCCGTCAGGTTCTGCAGTAAAATTCTTCACGATGATATTCCGAAGCCCGGTATCTATGAAATACAATTTCGGCTGTTTTACGATTTCTTTGAGTTTATTTGTAAAAAAGGGGTACACTCTCGCAATAAAATAGCTTTTTTCCATAGCATCAAGGTATTTCTTAATGGTTCGAAAAGACATCTTAAGCGAGTTTGATAGTTCCCCATACGAGATGATAGCCCCACTGCTTAATGCGAGATATTTCGCGAACTCTTCTAAAGATCGTATGTCATCAATCGAAAATGTTCTTGCGACATCCTTCAAAAGCATCGTTTCGTACAGATCACCAAGGATGGTTTTTTTCATTTCACTATCGTTTGTCAATACAACCTTGGGATACCCCCCGTATTGTATATGTTCCCACATCATTCTCTGTGCGATAACCGATGTGTCCGTTTTCTGTCCTTTTGCGATTAAAAATTCTTGATACGAAAATGGATACAGTTTTATAATTGATATTCTGCCGACAAGATAGGAAAGGATCTCTTTTCCAAGGATAACTTCGGATGATGATGTGATCCAGAGTTTTCGACCAGAATCAACAAGATATTTTAATTTTTGTCCCGCATTTTTACAGGATTGTACCTCATCGAGCACTGAGAAATTGTATCCCTCAAGATATTGTAGTTCAAATTTTTTTACATCCTCATCAAATAACGAGTGGACATCGGGGTCATCAAAGAGGATATACGTGGACTGAGAATGTTCCATCTGTTTTTTGAGAAACGTTGTTTTTCCTGCTTGTCGTGCGCCAACGACGGCTACCATATTGTAACTTTTGATGATTTTATCGAATTTGTTCTTTATCTCTCGCTCAACGTACATATTAGTATATCTATGCAGAACCACTATTTATAATTTACTAAAATTGACATGTAGTTTAATAATAGTAATACTAAAATTGACTTATATGTTAAGAAAAGTAAATTAAAATAATGGATTCTTGCGTAAGATTTCTCTGTTAATTCTCATTAAAATCTGTGGCATCTAGGAAACAGAGAATCCTGATAGGATCTGTGATGATTGTAAGTTTTTAATACGTAGTAATGATTGATGTTTTTATTATTGAAGATATGCTTCTAGAAAAATATCTGTTATGAGATTGTAGATTTCCGGTGGGAGTAAATGGGATATTATTGCAATGAATGTAAAAAGACCATTTCAGGTGAAGAGTTTTTCTATTCAATGAATAGATATAAAAAAGCTCTTTGTAGTGATCATCAGCGTAGTAATAGCACAAGTGGGACTACAAAAGATTTACAAGACCTGGTTAGAAATAGACATAAAGATGAATTAATAAAAGAAATACCAAATTTGAAAACTATTAAGGATTGGATAAACGCAGATTTTGAAACCTGGGATAAAGTCATTAAAAAAAAGGATACTGAAAGTTATAGTATTAAAGTCTCAGGGGAAGAGTTGAAAAACAGTTCTTCAAAACGTATCAAGAAATAAGGATAAATCTTAGAATCCACGGGGAATGTAACATTGGGGAGCGGAAGAATAATGTACGTAATTGGTAAAATCGGTGGCATTAAAGAAACAAATAATCCTGATGGGATTTGTACTACCAGTAGCGGAAATATGTGTTAAATCATTCATATTTTTATGACGGTGTATTATCATTCGCGGTTGAGTTGGATTGAACGGTATCAATTTAACGTTCGTCATAACAATCTATAAATAGAGGATAAGAATAAATAATACTTGAGCAGGAAGTTGTATGATAGAATCTCAAAAAAAGCATAAAGTGACTCGTGGATCTGTTGATCTTTCAAAGGAATTCAATCAGTTCATTAAAAAAAATAAGAAACTTTTAAAAAAACTCGCTGACTAATCTTTTATATTTTCTTACTGTTTCTCAAGATTACGTTTTGTTTTATCCACTGTACGATTTCACCACTATTGTCTGAATCTATTTCCATCGCCCATTTGTTTATCTGTTTCAGATGCTTTTTGTATGCCCATGATGAGACTCTTAATCTGAAGCCATTGAGCGTAAGGAATAACCATAGTGTGATAAAACCCGTTCTTTTGTTGCCGTCGACAAAGGGATGGCCTGCTTGGAGGAATTGATTAAAAATCAGTGCCCCTTTCAAGATAATGTCTTCTTTTTTGTTTTCATTTTCATCCTGATATGCTTGGATGCCATGAAAGGAGAGTGCAGCATCAGATATAAGACCCCTATGAACTGTTTCTCCTTCTGCAATGAAGGCTTCAATTAAGTAATCATGGATCGTGATGATTGTTTCTATCGTTGGGTATCTAATTTCATTTATTTCTTCATAGATGAATTGTTCTGTTTCCAGCCATTTTTTCGTTTTGGCAAACATAGAGTCAAATCTGATAAAGGATATCATAATGAAAAAGATTGTTCCTTCTCCTTGAAAACAATACACCATTGTCGTAGCGGTAGTATTATGCAACAACGATAGGAGACTTAATGCAACGAAAATAGGACGCACAAAGCAACGAAAACGGGAAATGAAAAGTGACACAAATGGGAAATCCTAGGTGACGACTTTGGGAAATTCCCTCTGGAGGGCGAAAAGTCAACGAATAGGTTTTTAGGTGACGAACTTGGGAAATGCGAAGGTGACGAAAATGGGAAGAGAGGTTCTCCTGGTTTTAGCGGTTTACTACTGTGATGGTTTTGATGGTCGATGAGGTGGTTTTCTGGTGACGACTTTGGGAAATAACGGGTTTTCGTTTCCCAAGTAAGAATAGTAATCAGCGAGAGGAAGACCATGTACGTAATTTGAAAAATCGGTGGCACGGAAGAAACGGATGATTTAGATGGGATTAACGTTTGATAAAGGAATTGAAAGAGTAGAGGGGTGGTAAAAGGAGAAACGGTTGTAGGCGAGGAAGATGATGGAGAAATGAGATTGAAAAACATACCATGGTTGATGATGCGTTGATGGTTGTTTTGGTGAAGGACGACATATCATTCAAAAATTTATTTTGGGATGCTGCTGGGAATCGGATTTCATCATCTTTCTATTGAGCATTAATACATATTATTGCTTATTGTAATGAGCAATATTTATATACAGAGTAACTCTTGAGCGTTCTATGATCTCAAAATCAGTGCTCGGAACCATCATCAAAGATCAATTACAAGAATTTGAAGCGTTAAAAGATACGGTACCTCGAACAGTGTTTTCAAAAATGATTACGTATCAAGGTGCATCAGTGGTTGTGATAAAAGGAGTGCGACGATGCGGAAAAAGCACCCTGTTAAAACAACTCATTACCACACGGCATTCCAACGATTTCTGGTATTTCAATTTCGATGACGAACGACTCACAGGGTTTACCTCAGAGGATTTCCAATCACTCATAGAGACCATGCTTGAGCTCTTTGGAAACAAGAAGTATCTGTGTTTCGATGAAATTCAAAATATCAAGGGATGGGAACTCTTTGTCAATAGGATGCTTCGACAAGGATACAAGATGTTCATCATCGGATCAAACGCCCACCTTCTCAGCAGAGAACTTGGTACGCATCTCACCGGACGACATATTGATATCGAACTGTATCCCTTCTCATTTGCCGAATACCTGAAAGCGCACCACATTGACATCCCGACAAAAGGGATGTATTCCACTAAAGAAAAAGCACTGCTCTCAAAACACTTTAAACAGTATCTCGTAAAAGGAGGAATGCCTGAAGCTGTTGTCTTCTCAAATGAAGCCGTGCTTACGCAGATGGTGAATGATATTCTTCAGAGGGATATCGTGAACCGATACAATATCAGGAAACCATCAGAACTTAAAACAGTGCTTAAATTCCTCATCGCAAATACAGCATATCCGATCACGTATCGATCGATACGAAATAATTTTAATATCCAGAGCGCAAACACGATACAAAAATATATTGAGTACGCAGAGGAAACCTACCTTGTGTTCACCGTCCGAAGATATGAGAAGAAACTAAAGCATTTTGATAAAAACCCGAAAAAAATATACTGTGTCGATAACGGCATTATCACAAAAACTTCACCAGCCATCCATGAACGACACGGTGCACTCCTTGAAAACCTTGTCGCTCTCCACTTGAGACGAATGGGAAAAGAATTCTACTATTACCGAGGAAGAACCGATGCAGAATGTGATTTTATTATCCCACATGAAAAGCAAGTGCTCCAGGTCTGTTACCAGCTTCGAGATGATAACAGAGAACGAGAACTAAAAGGCCTCTCCGAAGCACTTGAGCTGCTTTCTGCAAAGCAGGGCTTTTTGCTCACACTTGACCAAGAAGACCAGAACGTTCGAAAAAACAAGAAGATCATCATACAACCGGTCTGGCAGTGGCTCCTGGAAAACGACGCATAATACGACCATATGATTTGGAGAAGGTGACAGAACAACGTACGATTCAAAAGCGGGAAACGCTGCAGGTGACGAGTTTGGGAAATCTGCTCTGGAGGGCGGGGGATCAACGAGCGGATTTTTAGGTGACGAATCTGGGAAATGATAGGTGTCGAGTTCGTGAAATGAGAGATCATGTCATTTCTTTATAAAGCTAGACCGAAAAAGTTATAACGATAAACGTATTTACTTGTATTAACGTAATTATGTAAAGGGGTACATATGGCAAAAACAACACTATCCGTACCAGATACTTTGAAAAATAAAATGGATGCATATCCCTCCATTAAATGGTCAGAGATCCTCCGTACAATGATCATCCGAAAGATCGAAGAAGTAAAAAAAGTGGACGAATTAAAGAGAAAAGGTGTTCTCTAATGGCATCAGTCACCTTTGCATTACCTGACAATGTGAAAGCAGAGATGAAACGCCTCAGCTGGATTAACTGGTCTGAACTCGCACGACTGGAGATCCTCGAGAGATTCAAACAAGAACAAGAGATAGAAGAGTTTCGAAGAATTGTCTCAAAATCTAAATTAACAGAAAAACAGGCACAGAAGCTGGCTGAAGAAGTAAACAGCGCCTTAGCAAAACGGTATACAAAACTCTCAAAACGAAAAGGCACCTAAATGCTTCTCGTTGTAGACGCAAACGTCGTCTTTTCAGCCCTCGTCAACAAAGGAGAAACATACCAGGTATTTGAACGCAACAAGAAATGGAAGAAATTCACCTTCATTGCACCAGAATATATGTTCTCTGAAATCGAAAAGAAAACAACCAAATTACTCTCAGTTACTTCACTTACCACAGATGAACTACAAGATGCTTTCATATTTATCAGAGAACAGATAGAAACAATCTCGTTTTCCGAGTTTTCGGATATGTTACCTGAAGCACAGAAAAGAAACCTGAATGACGCCCCCTATATCGCACTAGCATTGAAACGAAGATGTCCAATATTCTCTGGGGACAAACAACTGAGACAACAAGCAAAAATTCCTGTGTATTCCCCAAGAGAGATTCTCAACATCCTTTCAAGAGAATAATCACTTCTTGTTTTCCCAACGTGTTTTCTTTAGTCCATGTTGCTCCAACGAATAAAAAATCATGATCCAATGAGTTTAGGGAAACGCCAGATGACAACTTTGGGAAAGAAGAGATGTCGAATAGAGGAAACGTTAGGTGACGAATTCGGGAAGTGCTAGGTGTCGAGTTTGGGAAATGATGCAGGCGACGACTTTGGGAAATTCCCTCAGGAGGACAGGGAGTCAACGAACCTGTTTTTAGGTGACGGATTTGGGAAACCGGGAAGCGACGAATATGGGACGAGCGGTTCTCCTGGTTTTGGCTGTTTACTACGATGATGGTTTTGATGGTCGATGAGGTGGTTTTCAGGTGACGACTTTGGGAATTACCGGGTTTTTCGTTTCCCAAGTAAGAATAGGAATCAGCAAGAGGAAGACCTGAAAAACAATTATTCAAAACGTATCAAGAAATAAGGAAATAATCTTAGAATAAAAAGGGGGGAATGTGAAATGGGGGGGCGGAAGATACTGTACGTAATTTGTAAAATCGGTGGGACTGAAGAAACAGATGATCCAGATAGGAACAAAAATTCATAAATAAATTAAAAGAGTATGGGGGGCTGGAGAGGAAGAAACGGTTGTATTTGAGTACGTTGAAGGAGTAAACAGATAATTTTTTTAAGTAAGATTTTTAGCTTTATGTAACTAGATCATGTTGTTGCGATTTCTTAGTTTCTTTTTCTGCAGAGAACATGGAAAATTATATTATTGAGTAATTTAATCTTATTATGTGAAAAAGTCTGGGAAAAAGATACCTGATAGCATTGTAAAACTGTACCGAAAGTGAAGGCAAATACGTAGCGTATATATCGATACGTGTTTTGTTGGATATCTTACCGACGACGATCAACATAAAGAACGAGGTGACCTCATCGTGAGGTATTTGCAGAATTACAAAATAACACCATATTATTCTACTCTTGTTATCGAAGAACTATCAGAAATAGAGGACGAACTTGATGATGATAAAAAATTACAGGGCATGGTGGATCTTTGGATAAAAGTTTTTGAAGACATTGGTGCACGTTCTCTCAAAGTCACTGAGATTTCATCTGAAGAAAAAAAGTTTTATCGTTTCTTATTGAACCGTGGTTTATCAAAAAACGATGCCATTCACTTTACGATGACAGTATTTAATGACATTGATTCTTTTTTAAGTTTCAATAAAAAGATATTTACCGAGCGGAAAAGTAAAATCGAGAGGAAATTAATGGTCTTGAAGAGGAAAACACCGATTATCTTTCAAGTTGATGAATTATATCGGGAATTAAAAAAGTTAGACGAATACGGTCTTATTTCATGAATTTATCATAGAATCCATTCTTTGAGAGTTCTTTCTGAACATCTCTAATGAATGCTGCATGGCTTTTCTTTTTGAAAGAGCTTTTCAGTTTGCTTTTCTGCTCTTCATTCAGATGTTTCATTGTTTCTTCCCGAGGAAATATATCCTTACATGTGGTATTTAATACTTTTGTGCTTTTGAGCTTTGTGTAAGAAGTCAGAAAAACCCTTGACTTATTACACAGACAGGCGACTTTCTACACAGAAATTCGATTCAATATCAAATTCATGCATAAAAACAACTATACCAAAACATCATTCGACTCGATGGGCTCTCGATAAGTTTCGAGATATACATAGAATGCTTTTTTATTTTTCTTTTTAAGGTTATGAAAGTAGTCTTCAATGTCTTTGAAATCCTGTTTATTATATTTTTTCTTAGCAATGTTTATATGAAAAAGCACAGCCCAATCAGCAAATTTGTTCCTTCCTTTCGATTCAATAGATACGTCTTCATCCCTGTAAATAGCATCATATACTTCTTTTTTAGTAGCATCAATGTTCAGTTTTAACTCCATACCAATCCATACTGGTTTTTTCCCTAAATCAAAATAATTATTTTTACTACTGGGAATGAGATTTTCATTCAGAATGGCAATATCCCATTTACGTCTTCCTGGAGTCCCTTCTCCCTTTTTATATTTTCCTTTCGCATATTCACAGTGAATCAAATAATTTTGAAATTCATCGCCATCATCAATATATCTATTGCACTGCTTTTCATTTGCTAATTTTGTATATAGATACGCTTGTAAGTCATGTTCATTAATAAGGAAAAAAGGATGTTCCTTTAAATCATTTTTTAACTGTCTGATTAATGAATTTAAGATTTTTTTAATTAATTCTTCTTCTTTCTCATTCATAAAATTATAATTTTATAACGTGTATGTATTTATTAAAATTTGGTTCGATACCAAGTTCATGTATTTCCTGGATGATCACGCAGATGTTATGGCAGATGATTTTGCAGAGAACCTCGTTCACCTGTGCTGTCCACGTCTTGCTCCTGACGAAATCCCCGAATTTCGATTTTATCATTTGAACGGTACTTTCTGCATTGCTCCGCTTGTGGTAATGCTCCAGGAACTCATCGTTTTTCAGCATGAACAAATAATACATCTTTTTCCACACGGAACCGTTGCCTCGTGCCTTCGAGTTTGATTTGAAAGGAATATATGGCGTGGCTTCATAACTATCTATTAATTTTAGATTATTCTGACTCAGATATGCCTTGTCGCAGACGACATCGTTCATATCGAAATGCTCCGCAGTGATATTCACCAATTCAGGAAGTTCAGGGCAATCATTGTCAAACTCAGAAGTGATTTTGACACCTGTAATGATGTTGGTTTTTACCCCTGTCATAAAATGGCATTTCACCCATCGGCGTGAGTTGATTTCTTTTCCGTATTTGAATGAGAACCATCGCTGGAAAACATTCGTCCCATATCCCGTGCTGTCGATAGCAAAATCCGTCTCAACTGTAGTCAACGGAAGACTCGTGAGAATAACAAGTTTTACCAGTAGTGGTGTTATGTCTTTCCTCTGCAAGAAATGACCCACAGAGGCATAGCAAGGGACACAATCTACGTAATTCTTTTCCCTGGCTATCTGCATGTCTCCCATAAATCTCCGCAAGGAGAATGTGGTAAAGACCTTCATCACTGAACCGTAGACCATATCCGTTATTGGTAGCGATGGTCTGCCGAACTCGTAAATGGGTTGTTCTATGTTGTCAGTGATGTCTTTCAGAAGTTTCATAAATATGGGTTTCTGATGGGTTGTCGCTTCATCGTAGGCTTTCCAGTTCTGAGTATAGGTTTTCCTCACCGTCTGGGTTATTGTTATGTTCCCGTCTTTATCGACCTCGTGGGTGACGATATACTCAACGGCAAAGATGTGTTTACATTTGCAGTGGCGTGTCTCATGGTCTAAACACGTGCATGTTGTTTCAGAGCCATCATTTTGAACAAGATAGTATCCTCCACTTGTTTGGCTTGGGACTTTCCATCCTTTCTCGGTTTTTACAATCCGTGATGTTTTCGCTATCAGCAATCCTTTTTCTTTTCTTATGAGCAGTTGCTCTTCGTTTAACATTATCTTTCACCAATACTATATTTGTCTCTGGAAGCATATAAGGGTTTGAGAGGGGTCACTGAAAGTATTCATGTAAGGTATTGTTTAGAAATCGTTATATAATTCATATACCATTACCGATTGTAAAAGAGGATTGGAATGCCTAAGACTTGGGAGATGAAAAAGAAGGAAATTCAGGAGATGATTGACCACAACGGCATTATTGATGTTTATGAGAGAAAAATCAACAGCAATGGGAGTGTTTTTGTCTCAGCCTCAAATAAAAGGGATGTTCGTGGTTGTCCCGTTCTCGTGATAGTTATGAACAAAGACAACGGGGGAAAATCTCCAGTGGAAACAAAGGGGGGAGAGTAACCATCATGGGAGGCTTGGCTTTAACGGTTTGGCATTATCTTTCACCAGATTTTTGCCACTGTCAAGCCTCCGTCCTATTTCATCGAGAGATTAAGTGAATGACAATGAAAATACCTCAACCAATTCCGTATCAAGGTAGCAAAAGAAACATTGCAAAATACATACTATCATTTTTTCCGCAAGGCATAGAACTACTTGTTGAACCATTTGCTGGTTCGGCAGCTATTTCAATCGCAGCAGCAATTAAAGGAAAAGCATCAAAATTTTATCTCAATGACTCCAATACATCGTTAATGAATCTCTGGAATGAAATGATAAATAATCCTGGACAAATATCCGATGAATACAGAAAGCTTTGGAATGCTCAATTGGGAAAAGAAAAACAATTCTATAACTACATTCGTGATGAATTCAATAAAGAACAAAGACCGGATTATTTTTTATATCTTCTGGCACGGTGTATAAAAGCTTCCGTCCGTTATAATTCAAAAGGAGAATTTAATCAAAGCCCCGATAACAGAAGAAAAGGAAGAAAACCGGAAATCATGAAAAATGATATTTTCGCTGTTTCAAAGTTATTCAAAGGGCGAGTGAAGATTACAAGTAGTGATTACAAAGAAATCTTGGCATCTATATCAAGCAAGGATTTAGTTTACATGGACCCTCCATATCAAGGCGTATGCAACGGTGGAGACCCTCGCTATTATTCGAAAATCGATAACGATGAGTTTCTCGAACAATTACGGAATTTGGTACAAAAAAATATTTCATTTATTCTGAGTTATGACGGGAGAACCGAAAATAAAACATATGGGAAAAACATTCCAGAAAACATCGGGGTTTATAGGGTAGAAGTGAATGCCGGCGTATCTTCTCAGTCCACCCTTTTAGGTAAAAATGAAACAACATACGAATCTATTTATCTTTCAAAACCATTAATACATCGATTGGGAATTTCGACAGAAAATATTGCTGAAAGATTTAAAAACAAGCAAACCATTCAACAATCGCTAGCAAAATAATTTGGAGAGTTGGATGGGTTACGGTATCTTCAGATAAAATCAAGAAGTTATTAAAAAATGTTCATAGCAAACGAGCACAAGTGGTTATCGAAGGTATCCTGAAAAATGGATATATCACTACTGAAGAATTAGCGAAAAAAGGTTATAAACATGCTCCAAGAGCAGCACGTGATGTACGAGAAGCGGGCATACCATTAGAAACATTTAGAGTAAAATCTACCGATGGTCGTTCAATAGCAGCGTACAGACTTGATAATAAAAAAATTGAAAGAGGAAAATCAGGTGGAAGAAAAGTTTTTTCAAAAGAGTTTAAGAACGTTCTTTACAAATCGCATAATGAAAAATGTTCGATTTGTTTAGGTCATTTCGAAGAACGTTATCTCCAAATAGACCATAGAATCCCTTATGAAGTTGCTGGCGAATCGAAATTTTTCAAGTCAGACGAAAAGAATTACATGCCCCTCTGTGGTTCATGCAATAGAGCAAAATCTTGGTCTTGTGAACATTGTGAGAACTGGCGTTCTAAAAAATCTTCAAAGATATGTACAAAATGTTATTGGGCGTCTCCAGATGAATATTCTCATATCGCTTTAAGGGAAATCAAACGCATGGATATCATCTGGGAAGGGAAAGAGACAGGAGTTTATAACAAATTAAAAAGTAATGCGAAAAAAAACAGTGAAAAACTACCGGATTATGTGAAAAAAATAATTTCGAAATTGCTGGAAAATAATAGAGGGAGATAACAACTGGCTTACTTTGATTCACAAAGCAGTGCAGTAACAGAAGGCAAAAAGAAAATATTGATTTTCAATTTTTTAATAGTTTCAGTAACCCCTCCGTCGAGTTAATTAATCAGAATATCATTAAACAATTATGAGGAGATAATTATGGAACAAAAAAATTGTAAATTTTTAGGACACAAAGCAGAAAGAAGTCATTCAATTGATGACTATCAAGCGAAATCAACCACAATTCACGCCATTTGTAGAATAGATAAAATGGTTATTGGTGGATGCAAAGAAAATTGTGAATTTTTTGAATTAAAATAGGGTGACATAAATGGATGATGGAACAGCTCAATTATTAATCTCTGCTATTATTCAATCGATGGCAACGATATGGGTGATTATTTTTGGATTGATACTTGGATTGCATGATTTCCTCGACAAGAAGAAAAAGCAATTCAAAGAAGAGCATCCAGATAATATGATATCGACTTCAACTGGAAATATACTAATTACTAATCATAGAACATCTGCTTCTGATAAAATCATGTTGATGTCAATGAATATAATAATGCCCCTCTCCATCTTATGTGGGATATTAGCTCTGATATTCTTTAGAAATGATTTTTTAATTTATTTAGAAATAGCTTTTGCAATTATTTCAATACTTTTACTTATGACAGATATAGCGATGTGGCTCAAAAATTTAAATCATAGTAATCTGTAGTAATTTTACTTTTTACACAGAATCCTTACTTTTTACACAAGTGCTACTATTTACACAAAGCCGTGCTTTTGGGAAAGGCCGCGAGGATGCAGAATTGTAAAGTGACGAGTTTGGGGACGGCTTGGTGACGAATATAGGAAATGCCAGGTGACGAATATGGGAAATGATTTTCTCCTGGTTTTAGCTGTTCACTACGGTGATGGTTTTGATGGTCGACGAGGTGGTCTTCTGGTGACGACTTTGGGAATTACCGGGTTTTCGTTTCCCAAGTAAGAATAGTAATCAGCAAGAGGAAGACCTGAAAAACAGTTATTCAAAACGTATCAAGAATAAGGATACATCGTAAAATCAAAGGGGAATGTACAATTCGGGGGTGGAAGAATAATGTACGTAATTTGTAAGATCTACTGCACGGAAGAAACAAAAAATGGTCTCCCGATGAAACGGATAATTTGCAACTCTAAAATGTAGAAGTACAAAAATAGAGACGTTTATTGTCTACATTTTGTGCAATTATTGTGCAAACTTGGTGGAGATTTAATAATCGTCCTTGGATATGTTTAAAGTGCAGGGGAAGGGATTTGAACACGTTTTTACTAGTAAAAAATTGATTTTATAGGGATGTTGTGCTCAAGTCGAGAGTCTGTGCTAAGGGTGTACTGCTCATACTATAATTATTAAATATCATAATCGGCAAATAATAAATGATAATCACTTCGATTTATCATCCGATATTATTATTAAATAACTTCGTATTGACTACATTCAGATTATAATAAAAAGTTGACTGATATGGAGAAGACAATATGAAACAGTGGTATGAATCTCTTTTTGAGAATTATGGTAAAAACTATGATAATGAAAGTTATACAAAGGGAACAATTGGTGAATGTGACTTCATTGAAAAGGAACTTGATTTTGATAAATCACTAAAAATAATAGATATTGGATGTGGAACAGGTAGACACTCAATTGAATTAACAAAAAGGGGTTATAATATCATAGGAATTGATTTATCGGATTCACAACTAAAGCAGGCAAAGGAAAAAGCTAAAGCACAAAATTTGGAAATAGAATTTCAAAAATATGATGCAAGAAAATTACCTTTCAAAGATGATTTTGATTTGGCAATAATGCTTTGTGAAGGAGGATTTTGTTTGATGGAAACAGATGAAATGAATTTTGAGATATTAAGAAATGTTGCTGAATCTTTAAAGAAGTCTGGTAAGCTGATTTTTACAACACTTAATGGATTATTTCCCTTATATCATTCAGTTGAAAAATTTCATTCAACAAAAGATGAAGGAAATACTATTTGTAGAAGTAATACTTTTGATTTAATGACTTTTAGAGACCATAATATTGTTACAGTAGAAGATGACTCTGGTAATAAAAAGGAATTAGAATGCAATGAGAGGTTTTATGTTCCATCTGAAATTACATGGTTGTTAAAGTCTCTGGGTTTTAAAAAAATTGATATTTATGGTGCAAAACTTGGTGCTTTTTCGAGAAACGATGAACTTACAACTGAAGATTTTGAGATGCTAGTTATTGCCGATTTTACTTCAGAAATTTGAAAAAATTACGTGAATTCATTATTCATTCTCCCTATCAACATCTTAATCATCAAGTAATATTGAATGATCCTATGCCCTTATTTCATAGGTTTTACCAGTAAACACCAGTTCAAATAATATTATTTTTCATTATTATAAAAATATGCAGGGGAAGGGATTTGAACCTCTGGGCCGCTTCGAACAAAAACATGGATTGTCCTTAGTTGGATATGTCTTTAAAGAAGAATGAAACCTAAACAAACACATGATTATTTACAATTTTTTTGTTTCGTCATCAACCATTTTGTCAACTTTATTTTTAAGTTCATGAAGATCTTGCGATCTTTCTTCTTTAGATTTTTTCATTTGATCTATTGTGTTAAGATGCGTGTTAAGATTCTCTTGCATTTTTACCACTTTTTTAGACATTTTTCGATAACGCAAATAGATAACTATTGCAGCAATCACGAGAATTATAACGATTACCCAAAACACTATAGCTCCAAGATCACTTGGAGAATCAGGAATAATATTATTTATATCCATTCTCCTCAACTCCAATTTTTGTTATCAATTTTATCCATATTAAACCTTTGGGAGGTTATCAGTAATTGAAACCTATTCACGAAAACCCTGATGGTTCTAAGGATAGGTTTTTAAAGAAGAAATGAATTTTATCTTTACCAAACATTTAAATTAATCAAGGTGATATTAACTCTTAACCTGTTGTAACAGGGAAGGAATAAAAACATGAGAAAAATGAAACTGAAGAATCTATTTGTAATAACAATGATGCTAAGTAGCATTTTTTTAATGGCTGCATCTTCCGTTAAGACTGTTGATGTAACCATCACAGATGAGACACAAGACGTCTGTTCAACTGATTATCTATTGAAGAAAGCGTTTCTTTTCGGTAGATTTCAAAATATGACTGTCGAAGGTGATTTAGTTTCGGTTGAAGCTGTCAATCTAAGGATTTTTTTCTTCGGACCATTTCAATTTTTTCACTATACCGCTGGGGAAAAGATTAGATTCGCAAATGATTATAATGGAATATTAATTGCGGATTCTTTCTTGATTGGAAGTTTTAATGTAGTCCTACCAATCAATACCAATAGCATCGCAGTGATGAACACAACAATGGGTACAATACTAGTCGAACTTTATGAAGATAAAATGCCGATAACCACAGCGAATTTCATTACACTTGCAAATGATGGCTTTTACAATGGTCTTGTGTTTCATCGTGTTATTGATGATTTTGTGATACAGGGCGGCGGATACTATCCGAACGGGACTCAAAAAATAAGCCCCTATGGTCCTATTGATCTTGAAATAAACCCTGATGTTCATCATCTCGATGGAACGATAGGCATGGCACGAACAAGTGACCCGAACAGTGCGACGAGCCAATTTTTTATCGATGACGGAGCTCAACCACATCTCGAGCCTAATGGTACTAATCCCAATGGCTATGCTGCATTCGGCAGAGTTGTTGTAGGTATTGACGTTGTTCGTGCAATAGCTCAGGTGGATACAATGACAAAATATGGATTTATGAATGACTGGCCAGTTAATGATGTAATCATCAATAGTATTACCATAGTAAGTTCATAAAAAAGGGTTGAGAAGAAATAGTTAACAGAACAGAAAAATGAAAATGTCATCGATTCGGAAAAAAACATGAGTCTTAAAACCGTGTTAATGCTTGACCGATACAATTAACCAAAGCTATTTTTTTCTGAAGAATAAAGTGATGGGGAGTCCAGTCTGGGAGATATTGTAGTTATTCAATTATTTTTTTAGGGTAATCACCAGAGGATAAACGACCTTTTTTAGTGCCATCTCTTCTGATGATGTTGTTGTAACCGTATTTATGTTTCTTCATTGTGGTATGCAATTTATTATGACATTCTTTGCACACTCTTATTGCAATATTGTTTTTATAATCAATGTGATGTAATGAAATTTTACGTTTCTCAACGTATTCCTCAGGAGAGGAAATATCATCACTGCCATCCCAGGCAGTCTGTTTCATATCTCTTGGTATTAATTCTCTTTTGCATATTTTGCAATAATATTTTTTTAATTCCTTCATATCTTATCCCATGTAAATAAGGGGAGTCCAGTCTGGGAGAAAAGGGTAGAAACAGTCGAGAAGAAAGCTCTACCTGATCTACTATTGACTCCCCGAGGAATTTATTATCTATTAATTGTATAAAAAAGTTTGGTGAGTTTTAAGGATATGTTTTTAAAGAAGAATGAAACCTAAACAAACACATGATTATTTATTCATCAGGATTAGAGTATTGTCTACCAAAGTCATTTTTTTGTTTATGTGTTTTATAAACAATCTTAGTTTTAGGATCATCAAATTCGTTGCTACAGTCGTGACATCTATATTTTGGTGCCTTTCTTTTTCTAATAGAAATCTTAATACTTTCACATTTTGGACATACTGCAAAAAAATCCTTAGCCATCTGACGAAATTTATTATGAGATCGTTCAACAAATTCATCTTTTTCTTTTATCAAAATTCAATCACTGATTTTGGTATTTTTAATATCCTTATAAAGAAATCTATATGGGAGGTTATCAGTAATTGAAACCTGTTTTCAAAAAATCAGATGATTCTAAAGATATGTTTTTAAAGAAAGAATTGCTACAAAACTTTAAGATGGAAAGGAAATGCGTAAAAAGTATGTGATTGCTGGAATAGTGGTTGTAATAATTGGATTAGTTGTCGCATTATATGGGATTTATTTAGTTCAAGGTGTTGAAGCATATTATGATGACATTAATATGACGATAAGCCATGATGCCAATCTAACTTATCAAATAGGACAAATAGCGGAAATATCAGGAATTCTTTTATTTCTTATTGGTATGTGTTTAATAATTGTATGGGGTATTATACCATATAAAAAAACAATCCCGAAATCTTCTACTGTCTCTTATGATGAAGCATTAAACATCTTAAGGACAAGATATGCAAAAGGTAAAGTTACTAAAGAACAATTTGAACAGATGAAAAAAGATTTAGAAGAGAAATATTTATGAAAAAACAATTAGTCATTATAGGAATCATTGCCCTGCTTGTTTGTGTTGGGTTGAGTGGATGTAATGAGCAAAAGACAGGAAATATAAATGAAAATGCAAATGAAAACATAATATCACCAACAATTACTTCTTTTACTGTAACTCCAAATACAATAAACAAGGGAGAAACAGCAGAATTAAGATGGGTTGTTATGGATGCTACAAGTGCCTTTATTGATAATGGAATCGGTGGGGTCGCTCTCTCTGGTAATCGAATAATATCTCCAACGGAAACAACGGTGTATATACTAACCGCATCGAATTCAGGAATACAAACAGCTGCAACAACACAAATCATTGTAAAAAATGACAAGAATACCAGCGGTAATAGAATAGCAGTTATAGATACAACAATGGGTACAATAAGAGTCGAACTCTATGAAGACAAAATGCCGATAACCACAGTGAATTTCATTAAACTTGTAAACGATGGGTTTTACAATGGTTTGATTTTTCATAGAATTGGTGCTAATTTCATGATACAAGCGGGGGGATATTACCCAAATGGAACACGGAAATCTAGTCCGTATGGGAACATACCGTTTGAAACAAGTGATGTGAAACATGTGGATGGGGCGATTTCGATGGCAAGTACTGGATCAAAGGCTGGTGGAAGCGCGGAATTTTTCATTTGTGATGGAGCCCAAACGTTTCTCGATGGCAATTATGCTGCTTTCGGAGTGACTATCGAAGGTCTTGATGTAGTGAGGTCTATCGCAGCTGAACCTCACCCTGATAGCGGTGATGGAACCGGGAAGCCAACCACAGATATCATCATCAATAGTATTACTATCGTCAGTTCATAAAAAAGGGTTGAGAAGAAATGGTGAACAGAAGAATAAATGACAAAACAATTAGAAAAAAAAATTCCTTAATAGGTATTTGTGAATTATATTAATTTTTTCAGCTCTTGGGTAAATATATCATAGGTGGTATGATCATACAAGACAAATCTAACGAGTTGAATATCCTGATGTTCTTTGAGGTACTCGATGATTGTTTGCAGGGCGATCCGTGCTGCTTCATGAAGTGGATATCCGTACGCACCTGTACTGATGGCGGGGAACGCGATGCTTGTGATGTTCTTTGTTGAAGCGAGTGTAAGGCTTTCTAAGTAAGCGCTTTTGAGGAGCAGTGCCTCTCCTTTGGTACCATCTTGGTACCTGGGACCAACGGTGTGGATGACGTATTTTGCTTTGAGGGTTCCACCGGTGGTGATGACTGCTTGGCCTGTAGGGCAGCCACCGATTTTTCTGCATTCTTGCATGATGGCTGGTCCACCTGCACGATGGATGGCACCATCAACACCTCCACCTCCTGCAAGACGTGCGTTAGCGGCATTGACGATAGCGTCCGTTGATTCTTTGGTAATATCTCCCTCAGCGAGGGCTAGCATTGATTTGTTGATTTTTATTTCCATGATTATACTCCTTTCTTTCCTACGGCCACCTATATCTATTAACCTCTTTTATTGATAATTTAAAAATATTAAGGTAACGTGCTAGTATTTTCAAAATGCTTTTTAAGTTTTAGACGGATCTGTGTAGTCTGAGCGGTTGAAACGGTTGTATTTGAGTAAGATGAAGGAATGCTCTTAAAAAAAATGGTTATAAAAATGAAGTATTATGAAAAATCGATCTTACATTCTATTTTTGTTAGTTGTTGATTTAGAATAACTACTTCATGGAGTTTATACTCAGAGAGGAGACGTTTGATAATATCTACGTCTTTCAATAAACGAAAACCTTCATCGCAGGTGATTAATGTTTGACAGTTTGCAGAAATGGCATATGCAACATGGAGAAGATCCTTAGAATGGATTTTTTTGTCTTTTTTCTTTAAATGTAATATATTGTTTTCTCGTGCAGCAAAAATTAAACTCAGGAAAAGTTCATTGATAAGTCTTGAATCAATATTTTCTTGAGAGAATAGATAGAGAAATGATTTTGCATTTGTTAATACTTCTGTTCGTTTCTTGATTTCTTTTTCAAAAAAGTTCGTAGGAAATTCTAATTTTTTAGGAAATCGTATCTCCTCGGTTATTTCTTGACTTTTTGTAGTAATAAAACTGTGAAAAAATTCTTCAATTGTCCATGGAGAAATTATTCTTGTGACTTGGATTTGGTTGTTTAATGGCGAATAGAGTTTTATATCGTTGTGTATCTTCGATTTTTCTACGTATTCATTTATAAAAAATCTCCAGAAGGAATTTGTATCATAGTAAAACTTTCTTTCTTTTCTCATGTAAAACTCAATTGAAAGAATTGAGATTTGATATTTGGTGCGTTTTTGAATATTTCTTCCGCAGCTTCTGAAACAAGGCGTTCGTATTCAATGATGTATTCATAATCATGCATCAATGAAGCATAGAGTGCACCATATGTAAGTATTGGTTGGAAGGTAATTACCATAATAGCTTTGATGTATTTTGGGTGTGTAGCAATTTGTTTGACCGAATCTTTAATTTTCGTTTCTTCGATTTTTTTATTAAGGCCTTTTTCTGTTTGTGATAAGAAAACTTCGTTAAGTTTTTCATGGATTCTAATCGTGGAAAGAAGGTTTGGATCTTTAAACCAAGTGAATTCATCGTAGAGAATGACAAAATCATGAACATTTTCTTTGCTTTGTTTTACGTTTTTAATTGTTTTTTTTACTATTTTTTTTGAATTATCACTATGGATATATTCCACAATTTTTTTATTAAGTGTGTCTGTATCTTTGAGAAATTCTTCTACGTAGGTATCAAGCTGTAAAAGGAACTTGTCTTTAATTGCTGAATAGAGCTTTGATGCTCCTTTTGGTTTATCTCGTGTAGTAGTTTTTACGTTGTAGATATCTGTTCGATCTCCGATTGTCTTTGGCATGCAGCGTAAGTATGTTTCTTGTCGTTCGTTATAAATACGAGATAATGCAAGCTGTGTAACATTAATGGTAGACGAATTAGTAAACGACTTTGGGAAATATCGGGTTATACAGATAGGAACGATTTTACTTCTGGAAAACAAAGGTTGAGAGAGCATCTTTTTTTTGGTCGATGACGGGTCTTTCAGGTGACACCGTTGGGAATTAGCGGGTTTTGAGTGGTGATATTATGATGGTGTTGACGATGGTGACAGATGAAACAAAAGATAAAACGCTCACATATTTTACACTAGAAAAAAACCTGTTTTGTGAGATGCATCTATTTTTTCGTTTTGTAACCTTAACTCCGACGATTAGGGTATAAGCTTCTTCATGATTTTTTAATATCTTATAGATGTGAACTAGCTAAATGGATCAAAACGAAATATTCAAATATATATCCCCTATTACTGTATATATGGATGGATGGGTAAAAGAACCGATCAACTACGTATTGGGATAAACAGTTAAAAAAAGTTCGGAAACGATCTAAATATCTTGGTAAATTAGATGAACATGATGGTTTTGTAGAAGGGCAAAAAAGAGATACTGTTGCTACTGTTAAAACAGTATGGCAGTATGGAAACGCAGTACTACTGAGCAGGGTTTTCGATACTCTTATCCCTTCTTTGAAGAAAGGATTTGAGGGTTACTGGCAGGATGTTTATGCGCTTGCTTTGGTGCGAACTCAAGGGTATGTTCCGTTGAAAAGAGCGAGGACTTCATGGGAGAAACTCTATGATGTTCATGGGGTCTCTCCAAATCTGGAGCCTAAGAATCTGAGTAGTGTTCTTAAAAAGGTTGGTATGAATAGACGTGGGCAGAATATGGTTTTTGATCATCTTTCTATCAATGGAGATGAACTTGTCTATGATCTCTCCTCTTTTTTTACACAATCAGATGAGATACCTATTGCTGAGAAAGGGTACAATGCAGATCGGGTGCAACTGAAGCAGATTAACTTAGCTCTTCTTTGTTCTGTTGATTCAGGGCTTCCTACGATGATCCGGGTTCTACCGGGATCGATACGTGATATTGCTTCTTTGTATGCGTCCATCGAAGAGATAGGGGTGAAAGGGAAGATACTCATATTGGACCGTGGGTTCTTTTCAGAAGATGTGATAGATTTTCTTTCAGGAAAGAAAGTGTTTTACATACTTCCTACAAGACGGAACAGTAAGTTGTACGATGTGAGAATACATCTGAACAAGCATCTTTTTTACCATGATCGGTTAATTAAATGTGGGAAAAGAAAGCATAACAATTATTTTCTTTATCTGTTTGAAGACACCCAGTTAAGGTTGGAAGAGGAAAAGAATTTGTACAAGATGTTTGATGAAAAGAAAATAGATGGGGGCTCACTGAAAGAGAATATGACGGTCTCTGGGGATATACTGATAGTTTCAAATATGGATGTTGATGCCAGTGAGATATTCATGCTGTATAAGAAAAGAGATGGGGTGGAGAATCTCTTTGATGTGTATAAGACAACGTTGAATGCAGATAGAACATATCTTCGAGATGATGCAAGTATCTTTGGACATGTTTTTGTTTCCTTCCTTTCTCTTTTTGGTTATTGTACGATTCATCAACTCATTAAGAAAGCGGGTCTGGATAGTAAGTTTTCTCCTATAGATTTGTTGGAGGAGTATAGCAAAGTGTATCGTGTGGATTGTGGAGATAAGGTACTGCTATCTGAGGTTCCAAAGAAAGTATATAACTTGGATAAAAAGTTGGAGACAAACATATTCCCTAATTAAGCGGAGTTAAGGTT
>JAPKYG010000169.1 GCA_026394435.1 Methanobacteriota archaeon
ATGCTGAAGAACATCTATATGAAAACCTGCCGATAAACAGTAGCAATTATCCTACTTTGTTTGTTCAATCTGATGATTGCAAAGAAGGTGTACATTACCGGAATATATCAATTGTTGATAATGATATTTGGATTGAGCAAAGCCAAGAGATAAATTTCACCTGTTTTTCCTCCCTCACCTCTACATTTTCAAAACATTTCTTTCTTTAAAAACATATCCTCAGAAACTTAAAAAAAAAAAAAAAAAAGGAAAAAGAGAGAGTCGAACTCACTACTTATTTTTGGTTTCAGATTCTATACCAAACAAATTATGCATAGCCGCTAGGTGAATATGAGGACCGAGAGCAGTCACAGCGAAAAACACTCCTAGCAGTAACCAAGTTGTTGACGCCAAGCGAAGATCGATCTTCAATGCTTCTCCAATGACTCCTACTATAATAAATAGAAAGGCAAAGGCGTTACTTATGTTGCCCAACCTTCCACAGGTTTTAATCCATTTCTTTACTTCTTCACGGTCCTTGAATGGTATATATATCACCTCTTTTTTTCAATTTCTTACACCTCAATAATTAATAACAATACTTTTCTTAAAAACATATTCTTAGAAACCAGAAGCAATTAACACTGGTTTTAAGGACTCGATGGTTTTTAGAGTAAATAACAAATATCTAGAGTTGTATATTGCATCGAGCAAAAATGAATCGATATTCAAAAAAACCTTTGTAATTTTGTAAACCCAAATTTTTATTATAAGTGGCTACTTACCCTTGGCATTACAGAAGGTAAAACCTATGGAAAACAACGATTTATACCCGATGATTTTTAAACGAAAATCAATCAGAACCTATGATATGGCACCTTTAAATGAAAAGATCCTGCAGAAGATTTCAGATTCCCTCCATACCTTGCACCCTATGTGTGATGACATAAAAACAGAATTCACAATTATTTCACACAATCAGGCCAGGCGAGCAATGAAAAAGGCACCACATTATATCGCTGCATTTTCTGAAAAGAAAGCACATTACCTAACCAATATTGGATTCATGTTACAGCAAATGGATCTGTTCTTTTCAGCAAATGAGATAGGAAGCTGCTGGAAAGGTATCCCTCAACCTACCAAAAAAGTAAAAGAGAATTCAAATCTTGAATTTGTCATCTTAATGGCGTTCGGGAACACAAAGGAAACACTACATAGGATGAATGTGTCGGAATTCAACAGAAAACCTCTCTCGAAAATAACTGATATTACTGGTATGAAGGAATTACTCGATGCTGCCCGATTGGCACCATCGTCAACAAATTGCCAAGCATGGTATTTCACAGGAAACGAAACCATGATTCATGCGTACGTAGGCAAGCCAGGCTTCCTCCGACGTCTTTTCGCGACAACTTCACTCCAAATTGATGTAGGCATCGCCCTTTGTCACCTGAAGATAGCAGCAGAACATTTTGGCAAAAAAGCAACCATTTCCTATTCCCCAACAGCACAGACAGCCCCTTCGAAGGGGTATACTTACATTGCTACTCTCAACATCTCCTAGCTATATCAATCATCGATTAAGCATTCACACGGTTTTAACGAATGTTATTTGTGCGAATCAAGAACAGATATAAAAAGAAAAAGATATACTATGAAGACATTGTTTCATCTACTCTATAAGGATTACCAACGACTTTTCCCAGGGTTGAAGGCAGTAAGATCCATATTCCCCCAGTCATCGAAATCGTTTTTCCCGTGTGATCCGTCTGAGTAGTCAACGACGCCGCGGTAGACATATCGGTAGTTACCACAGCTTTTGTAGTTTGCAAACCGCCAATAGTTCACCTGCCATGGCCAGATGGTGTTGCTGACATCATAACCAGGGGCTTGAATGTTCAGCATATGACCGGTCTCATGCATCATGACGCCGGCATACACATATGCACGGTTCATTTCCCTGTTGAAGATCCCCCGGGGCAGAAGTTTACCATCGAGAATCGGGAATAACTTCGCCCGCATTTCATGGTATTTCGTTGACAGGAAAAAACAGTCAGCAGCATGCGACCCGTTTATATCAGAGCCGAACCCAAATCCTTTTGCCCAGCTGTAATTATACGCGACGATGCACCAGCGGAACACACCACGCCGCCAGTTATGGGCATCCCCGTGCATGAAGTAGTTCCAATACCAGTTGCTCGTATCGTTTTCCTCAAATACCTCCTTGAAAGGAATGATCTCTCCACCGCCAAGACGACCGTCATCGATATGCCACACGATGTTATGTTTGGCATGTGCATCTCGTATCAAATCATAGGCTTGTGTTGGAACATATGCTCCTTCTCCATTTGGACCTATTTCCATCTGATCGATTTCAAGGAAAATATCCTTGCGGAAGGGGTCAGATCCCCACTGCCAGGTTTTGTATTCCTCCACGTTGGTCAACCCATCATTATCAGGGTCAAGGGTCGAATGATTCTCTGGTGTATTTGGATCATAAATTAAATAGTATTGTGACTCGTTTTCACTCGGATCATACCATGGATTATAGAACAATCCAAATCGATGTTCCCATTCAATAGGAACACCGTCTCCATCAGCATCCTCACCACGATTATCAATCAAGGGACTCGTGTTGTACATATTCATCTCAATCCAGTAAGGAAGTCCGTCACCATCGAAATCATTCTGCGATATTGTGAAGAACACCTCAGCGTCTCGGTCGTTTTGATAGATACTATTATCATCACATCCGTTTAACCGCCCGTACCCACTGAGATCCCAAAGGGTGGAATCATCACCCCACCAGACGCCTGTAGCGATGCTATAGGTGAGCTCAGCTGTATGACATTGCCTTGGTGTCCCTATTTCAGGGCTGATGTCGCAGAGCTGACCCCGACCAAGTGGATTCTTGTCCCAGAGTTCAATAACGATATCAACAAACTCTGTGTCCTTAGGAACCTCACAGGAGGCAGCCCAATTCGGTTCTTCGACATATTTCATGCCTCGCCAGACGTCGCTCTTGAACATATTGCCATTGATGAATACCTTGACATAAAAATCAGGGTCTGAGAGAAGATCCATCGTGTAAAGTGCCCGGATCTCTTGAATCGTCACCGTGACAACAATTTGTTCGACCAATGGGTCATAATCATCCATCAACGGTACAACAAAAAAAGCATCATTGAACGACACTGCAGATTCAGCAGAGTTGGTCACCTGAGATAGCGCAGTGACTGGAACGACCAGTGTGCCTAGAACAATGAGCGTACAGACGAAATTTCTTATATTCTTCATATAATCAATATCTCCCTAAGAATTTCAATATGATTGTATCTCTATATGGAGTATCCCATTATATATAATTTTTTCCCTGTTAAGAAATTAACAAGATTTAAGAAAAAACAGCTTTCTATCTACCTGTAGCAGTTACTTCTTATGATATAACGAAAAAACAGTTTTTTTATATTCTCTGAACCGCAAAAATAATGTACTTTTCTTATTATGAAGAATAAAATGTCCGCATGCAATGAAAATTGCAGGTTTGGGTGATCCGCTTGAGATATCAAAACCAGAGATATCCCCTTTGTATACGTTAAAAACCTATACATCTAAACCCGATTCATGTTTTGTGCTCATCGATGTTATGGTAATGAGGTTTTATAATTTGGGAGGAAAGGAAAAATCTTAGGGGATCCTTATGAAGAACGATACCTTAATGGTTGACGGTGGGTTATTAGCATTACTTCCTGACTTTACCAATCACTATACTGCCTCAACATAGTTTCAGCGATTCCTCTAGCTTTTCTCCGAGTTAGATGATGATCTTTCATAAGTTGCTGTGTTGCTGCTTCATGCACAACCAATCGAACTACAACGGGGAACGAAGGTAACTTCTCCCCTGTTTCTGTTTTCGCTCGTAATTCAGCAATGAACGCATACGCCAGCAGAACCATAGAAATATGATGATGCCAACCTTTCCAGGAG
>JAPKYG010000008.1 GCA_026394435.1 Methanobacteriota archaeon
GGTAGCACATATAAATATTTTTTCACTATAATCCACTTTATAATAGAAAGATAATAGTTAGGTTGCACATGATTATTCTCTATCTATATGTCATGATCAAAAAGAGGTCATTTCATTTATATACTATTGAACATGGGTTTCAATAATAACCTACAGAAGAAAATTACATCAAATATCCAATATGTTCCCATTAATTAAAAGAAGGTGAATTTTTATTTATTTTTTATGGTTAAAAACGTAGTTGTTCCTTGGGGTACTACAAGTACACGTGACTGTTGATTAGATAACGTAAAGGCTTTGGTTAACGCTTCATTAGGAGTTTTTTCTTTTTTAAATTTGAAAAGGGATTCTACATCAGGTGTATTCATTTCTGAAACAAAAATAACTGGATGGTTTTCCACTGCTATTCGGTGATAATATGCCTTATGAGCACCGATGATAAAATTTTTATTCAAAGCTTTTTGGATTTCTTCAGATTTTTTGTATTTTTTTAACCAATCGATATATAATTGATTACCATGCCCTTGAGGACATTCGGCGACGAGTATTATGATACCATGTGGTTTTACAATTTGACATGCTGTATACAGTGCTTTCATTGCTTGATATAAATTGATGTCGTGAGGATATCCGTTTGCAGCGGTAATAACAATATCTGGTGATTCTTGTATCTCTCGTTTATACATGGTGTCAACGAGTTTCGCCCCAACATCCATGACTAACTCAGGTTTCCCCGCCCAGGCACCGACGATTCGATGATGAGAATTTTGCACCACATTGAGAACGAAGTCACATCCTGCAAGATGCATCGCTTCGTTCATCTCCTGATGAATCGGGTTTTCTTTCAACACACCCATACATGAATGTTTCTCAAAAAGCAAACTATGATTTCGTTGAATCGAATTTTTTGAAGAAATACCAGGTAGAATACTCTTTCGCGTTCCACCATAGCCAGCGAAGTAATGGTACTCGATATCGCCAAGAAGGACCTTGAAATCAGCCTCTACATACTCCTTCAGGACTTCGATGTCGTTGCCTCGTTTCGTTTTTCCAACATTGACATGCTGTCCGTTTACCGCATCGTTCGAGATGATCATGTAATTCCGAGAGATCTTGTCTCCTACGAGTTCTTTGATGACTTCAGGTGATGGTGGAGTATGCGTACCGGTCGCGACAATAATGCAGATATCTAGGTCACTAACACCAGCTTCCTTTAACTCTTCTAACACCGGTGGTAACAACATTTTTGTCGGACATGGTCTGGTATAATCATCAATAACAATCGCGACGGTATCACCAGGACCTACTGCCTCAGAAAGCCGATCAGCCCCTAGAGGATCCTGCAACGCCTCTTTAATCATAAGCTCCGGCTGCCGGGGTTGAATAAATTCCTTTGGTACAACAACTTCTAGAAGATTCTTATCAGGAACATCAAGAGGCAGGACGCCTTTTCCATATGGCAACTCGATATGCATTTTCCTCTACCCACTCAAGATTTTTTTGAGTAGGTTTTCGTCCATCGTACCCGCCGGGGGATACGACCTAACTTCAACATGTTTTTCTGGCACTTCATTTTACAAAAAAACAGAACTGTGCCGTCTTTTTTTACAAACAATTTTCCAGTCCCAGGCTCGATATCAGTTCCACAGAATGAACACGTTCTCTTCTCGACCATGCTTGTCTCCCTCTTATCGTGGTCCACCGAGTTTCTTTGCTTCTCGTTGGGTTTCACTTAACATGAGAATGTCGCCTAAACGAACCGGCCCCATGACGTTACGGGTGATAATTTTCCCTTTATCTCTCCCATCTAAGACACGGACTTTCACCTGAGATGCTTCACCGGCCATCCCTGTTCGTTCGATGACCTCGACAACTTCACACGGGGTTCCTTCGATAACCATACTCTTAACCCTGCTTCTTCACTGATTCAATTTTTTTGATAATGTTTTCTACAAGATCCTTTTCCCGTCCAGGGTTCACGATCGCAATAGCACTGGTGGGAATACCAAGACCTGCGGCGTTACCAAGTTCTTCTTTGCTGGGAACATAGGTGTAGGGAATGTTTTTTTCTTCACAGAGTATCGGCATATGAGCAAGAATTTCTTCAGGTGTTACGTCCTCGGCCATGATGACAATTTTTGCTTGGCCACGTTCGACGTACTTTGTTGCCTCATTTGCGCCTTTTCCTAGCTTTCCACCATCTCGAGCCTTTTCTATCAATTCATAGGCTAAATCTTGCAGTTCTTTTGATGCTTGAAATCGTACGTACATCGGCATGTTTTTTTAGCCTCCTTTCAGAGCTTTCATCGATTCCATTCCTTAGGAAATGGTAAGGTGGGAATGTAGCCCCCATATAAAAACCTTTTTCACAAACC
>JAPKYG010000161.1 GCA_026394435.1 Methanobacteriota archaeon
CTTCTCAATTTCTTTACTTATTTTAGAAGCTTTTTCTTTTCCTAAAGGATAAAACCATAAGAAAACAAACAAGACGATTGAATAGATAGCGGTGAAAATAACCATACCAATTCTAAGTCCCATGTTCATGGATTCAGTAATACTCTGCGAATCGTAACCAATGCTAGATAGAACAAGCCCAGCGCTTAATGGGGCGATGAGAAATGACATTTTTTCTATCGCCATAAATGCTCCAAAGTACGAACCTTCTCTCCGCACACCAGTTTTAAGTTCGTCTTCATCGACTACATCACCCATCATGACTTCCCTGGCTAATAAAATCCCTGACATGACAGCGCCTAAAGAAAATGCCCATAAAGCTCCTTGGATTATAGTCTGAACAAACAAGCAAGGGATATATGCAATGGTAAAACCTATGGCGGCAGTGGCTAATGTAGTTTTAGGACCGTATCTGATGTAAGCCTTTCTCCAAATAATGAAAAAGGTAAGAGTCCCTAGCATAAATGGGCCCATTAAGAGTGCAATGTCTGTATCTTCTATATGAAGACAACATTTGGCAAAAAAAGGCATAGTTATAGACAACCAACTCATCATACACCATGTCATTAAATCAATAATAACATAAGTAAGAAGCGTCTTATTAGTAAAAGTCATGGTAATGGATTTACCCATTGAAAGTGGTTCCTCTTCTAAAAATTCTTTTCGTTCTCGTATCCCCAGCAAAGAAAATAAGTACGCACCTGCAAAGATACATCCAAGGATAACCCCGGCCCAGATCCATCCATCAAATCCACCTGTTCCTTCAGAAAAAATATCCCGAAGCAAAGGAAATACAGCTACAGCTAAAATGCCACCAAATAGTGCAAAAATCTGTCGATATACAACTACTTCACTCCTCTCTTTAACACTCTCCCACATCTCTGGATAAAGGGCAAACCACGTAACCGCAGCCATACTATACGTCCATGCCCAAGCGCCAAGAATAATAGTAATGAATAGAAACACTCCAATATCATATGATACGGTTAAAGATTTACCTCCTGTGGGTGGTAACCAAAGAAGAGCGAAAAATAAAATAGTCAACGGCGCACCAATAAGAATAAATGGTCTCCTTCTACCAAATCTTGTACGAGTCCTATCTGATAATAAGCCTATGATAGGATCGTTTATTGCATTCCAAACCCCAAAGGAAATAGCAAAGGTTAAACAAGATAGCCAGATATCAAGCTTAACATAATCGGTCAGGAAGACTAACAAAAATGTATTAATCACATAGGTGAAACCTGTATCGCCGATAGCACCAACTGCATAAGCTAGTTTTCCAGCTCTACCTTTTAATGGTAAAGACAATTTTTATTCCTCTGTTGAATAATTCATTCAATTTCTTTTAAAACCGCGTTAATATTATCTTTAAGACTACCATTTGACACGAATTTTTTATCAAAGATTGCTCCGCCTATAGTAAACGCCCATATGTCTAATTCTTTCATCATCCTTACACGTTCATAACTATCTATACTTCCTGCTACAATCATTGGGAGACCAACTTCACTTACTTTTTCCATCAATTTTTCAACATCACCATTGTACCTGTATGCAAGTAGATTAATACCGGGTATACCTTTTTCTTTAACTTTTTTCGTGTCTCTTACCATTTCTTCAATTGACCCCCGTAGTTTACATGGATGATCAACGATTTTTCCCACGTACGGGAAATATTTAATTATTGTATTTTTTATAAGAGGGAGCGTTGATTCTATAAAAGTACCTCCGATTAAATAATCGACACCAAGTTCCAACGCAACTTTTGTTGATCTAATAGTATCTTCCTCTGAAGCACTCACAACTTCAAGAAAAGTTGTTCTTCCATCTTTTTTCATCATGGAATGCAGTTCTTTCAACTTTTCAATGGGTAAACCAATATCCTTAAAACCAATGAATTTGAGTTTTGTATCACGAATTTCTTTGTATACTTTAATGGCATCAGACCTTGTCATATCATTATATGTTTCCATAAATATGAATTCGGTCATACAACTCACAAGGTTAGAGAAGCTTCATTTTTTTAAAATAGTTTTCTGAATTAGGAAAATATTATATAGAGTATACTACGTGATGGGTAAAAAAAATATTACAAGTTTAATAGGAAGGGAGAAAAATATGAAATTATCGTGTGTCGATGCAATAACTCCTGGTATAACGTTTAGGGAGAAATTTGAAATTCTAGAAAAGTACGGTTTTGATGGAATTGAGATTTGGGCGATGGAAGACGATGATCTCAAGGAAAGGGCAAAAGAGATAAATGACGCTGCAAATTCTTACAAGGTTAAACCCTCATCAGTGGTGGTTTCAGGACCAGCATCAGTATCACCATTGGATAATGAAGAAGCAGCAAAAATAAGGGGCAAGTTGATAAAAGATAGTTTGAAGATTGCAGCAGATATCAACGCTGTAACTTTTTTTGCTGTTGAAGAAGGACCGCAGAGTGTCGTCCCAATCTTTGAAAAACCAACCCCAAATGAGTTTGAAAAAAAATTATTACTTGACCTTGTCAAAGACGTAGGAAAGTACGCCCAAGAGGTTGGTGCAATTTTA
>JAPKYG010000097.1 GCA_026394435.1 Methanobacteriota archaeon
GACTTCGTCGGTCTTATCTATGGTGATGTTGGTTCAACAAAATTTAACTTTACGGTTGATGCTCATAATCTACGGAAGTTTGATTACGTTGCCGCACCACATGAAGAAGGCTATGTGCTCGCGCAGGTCATGGATATCAAAGGGTACTCTGATTTGAAATTTGAGGATGCCATTACCATCAAGAGCAATGGGTCGGTTCCTCCAATTAAGAGTGATGTTTCTGCATACGCTGAGGTGATTGGCTTCAGAGACAAGGAAGGGCATTTGCAGGCACCGCGCAGCCCGTTTGAGGCAGGTGCCCAAATAACCCTAGCTCATGAGGATCTAATACGCCACGTCCTTGGGCTGCAAGCAGAGAAACAAAACGGTGCGTACCTTGGTCTTCTCAAAGGTCATGACCTTCCCGTGTATCTTAATATTGATTCGTTGGTCCAGAAACATATTTGTATCCTTGCGAAAACCGGCGGTGGGAAAAGCTATGCGTGCGGTGTTCTTATCGAAGAACTTTTAAAGAAGAAAATCCCGTTGGTTATCATCGATACCCATGGCGAATATATCTCCCTTGGAAAGCCGAACAAGGACAAGAAAGATCAAAAGAACATGGAGAAATTCGGGGTAAAAGCAAATGATTACAGCAGTCAAATTGTTACGTTTTCACCACTTACCGGCGGGGAAGCAACGACTCATTTGACATTGAATGGAATGAATCTTGAAGGACGAGAGATCCTTGAGCTTCTACGAGCGAAACTGTCTGGTCCCCAGATAGCGGTCTTGTATCAGACCATCAAAGAACTCAAGGAGTTCAAACAAGTCTATAGTATTAGAGATATTATAGAAGCAGTAGAACATACAAAGAGCAATGCTCGATGGAACGTAATAGCCTCATTAGAGTCCTTGGATTCTATAGGTGTTTTTTCCGAGAAAGGAACTTCAACAGAGGAGCTTGTGCAGAAAGGAAAATGTTCGATTATTAACATGCGTGGAGTCCCGCCTGACATCCAAGATGTGGTGGTAGCACGGTTAACTGAGGAGTTATTTAAAGATCGGAAAGCAGGGAAGATTCCTCCGTTCCTTTTTGTTGTAGAAGAAGCACATAATTACTGCCCCGAGCATGGGATTGGTCATGCGGTTTCATCCAGCATGCTTCGTACGGTTGCTTCTGAGGGGCGAAAATTTGGTATGGGGCTGTGTGTGGTCAGTCAGCGTCCTGCGAAGATAGATAAGAATATCATTTCTCAGTGTAACACAAATATTATTTTAAAGGTGACAAACCCTAATGATCTAAAAGCGATTATTCAGTCTGTTGAAGGGCTTACCAGTCAGACCTATGATGAGATTCAGCGGCTGCCAATTGGTGTTGCGTTGATTTCTGGTGCTTCAATCCAAATCCCGATTCTCGTTGAAATCAGGACCAGAGAAACGGATCACGGGGGAAAATCAGTCACCGTCTTCAAAGATATTGACCCATCTGACTATAAAGTAAAGATGCCAAAGATGCCACCACCACCATCAAGACAAGAGGCAACTCCAGTGCAGAAACCAGGAAACATTCAGAACAACGTCACTGAGAAAGCAATAATGGTGAATCGTGTTGCAAAAAGACTTGGCTGGGTAACCACAAATGACCCTGATGAAACCATTAAATTCCTTAGTCAAGAAGCAGAGGAAATGAAAGAGAATGTGTACAAGTATCTTGAGTCACTCGCGCAGCTTGGGGGTAACTTCTGTCTTAAGGAAAATCCAAGCTGTCTCCAATGTCCAATGAGTAACGGCTGTCGGTACCAAATTGCTCATAGTAAGAAGTCTCAGCCTCAATCGATCAAGCACGGATTAGGGCTATTTAAAAGAGATAAACCCAGGATTGTATGAAGAAAAACACCTGGTGCCTCTTCATTGCAGGCATGCTTGTTCTGGTAGTTGTATTATCTGGTTGTGAGGTGATTTTTCCTCCGACCACGTACGAGCCTAATCCTACAAAGGTTAGGTATGATATTTCCTATGGGTACCTTGTGAACTGCACAGGAAATGGTCGCTATGAGATCACCTATGTATGTAACCCTCCTTCTGTTCTTGTTGGAACAGTTACCTATGATCGTTTGTATAACCATGAGTATGAAACGAAAACCTTAGTGAATAACACATTTATTCGTTGGAATGTCTCTGGAACAGAGCAGCAAACCTATGAATTAGGGATTACTGCTCATATCATTGCCAATAATTACCTGGTTCCTGATCTGAACGGAGAAGATGCCGTAACAATCCAAGCACTGCATGAGAAGTATCCTGCGATAGAAAGACAATATACTCAGTCACAGGGAAATGAGACAATCTGTTTTATTAATCCGACTAATCCAAATATCACTGCAATTGTAAGAACTGTTGTAGAAAACGCAGGGACAAACAATTCGTTTCTGCTGGCACAATCACTCTTCAGCTGGTTAAAGAAAAATATCCAATATCAAACCCATGCTGGTGAAGAAGGAGTACGACCCGCGGCAATCACCTTACAGATGGGCAATGGGGACTGTGATGATTTATCGTTCCTATATATTTCCCTGTGTCGATCTGTTAACATCCCCGCGCGATTCATCCGAGGGTACCTTCTAACGGTTTTTGAGAATGGAACTCCGATTACCACTGCTCATGCATGGACCGAAGTATTTGTTGGAGGATCAATGGGAATTAATGGCTGGATTCCTGTGGAATGTGCTTGTTGTACGACCTCTATTATGACCGACATCCAGCAGAATTTCGGAGTCGAGAATGCATTTCACCTCAGACTCTTCGTCGATGACGGAAGTAACCAGTCACTGGCTTACTCTCTTTCAGGTCTCTCATATGTGAAATATGGATCTAATAGAAACATTGAACTTCAGCCATTTGCAGAGATTCAAAACTACCAGGAGCTTAAAGCACAAAACCTCATAGTAACTTCAGAGAACACTCGATATTACGAATAATTCTTAAAAAACAAAAACATTATTTCTGAGTACGAGTTTCAGAGAACAGGTGGTTGTGAGTTTTTGGTCGATGACAAAACCGCAGAAGAATTTGCAGCATACATGAAGAAATTCATTGCTTTATATGAATATCTCGCGTCTGTTGTTCAAAGGCATTCATCAACGTCTCATCCGTTCATCCTTGACCTGGGGGCGGGGCCAGGTTTACTCTCGGTTGAGATTTTTCGAAAGATACCACAGGCAACTATCATAGGCATTGATCCATTAATAAAAATGCTTCAGTTAGCAAAGGGAAACGTAAAAAACGCTGATTTTCAAACATTTGAACCGGTCGTTGGCGTCTCTGAAAACATCCCTTTGAAAAATAATACAGTTGATGTTATCACAAGCAGGTTTAGTCTGCCGTATTGGACCCAACCAAATAAGAGTTTTGAAGAGATGACGAGGGTTTTAAAACCTGGTGGGAAGGTCATCCTGGAAGCGTTGAACCGTGATTTTCCAACATGGAAACTCTTGTTAATTAAAATTCGTATGTTGTTCAACCGGGCGGGACGAGACGTCACTAGATACCATGTCGATGCATACAAGCTGGCACATACGATAGAGCAGGTTGAGCAATTTTTTACCGACGCTGGGTTCACTATATCTGAAAAAGAAGGGAAGAAAAACCAGTGGAGATTTATTATCGTTGCAGAGAAAAAATAGCTTTTCATTCAACACCTATTTTTCTTTATTATTCCTCTAACTGATGCATTTCCCACGAAAGATATAAATAGTGTACAAGGGCAATATTTTAGTAGATATATGAAAATCCCTTCAGATGCAACGCCGCTCTCGAAGAAATTGCTAGCGATTAGTATTGTCTTTCTCTTTAGTGGTATTGTTGTTTCGCCATTAGTAAGTAGTGAAATCTATATTCAAGAGAACATAAAATCTGCAGAAAGTAGAGTTCAGGAACAAGAACTTGATCTGTTACGAGGAGAGCATTACCTGTTTGTCAACGCGGCAGAAGATATCAGCAGTTTCCATATCCGATATTCTTTCCCACCAGACTACAACTATCAAGTCCCCATTATGCTTGAAATCCTTAATGATTCGACCGCTGAGATTCTCCACTACGAAATAGAGAACGATACCTATGAACCGAATAAGGTTGTGGATTTCACTTTAGGGCCGTTGGAGAAAGGCTCGCTTGTTTCGCTGCATTTTTACTACTGGGTTCTGGTCGAAAATAATGATTATAGTGATCTACCACGGTATGTGAAAATCCCGAAGAGATGCGAACTGCCTGAAGAGATTAAACCATGGTTGTCATCGACGGATGTTGTACAGGCAAATAATATCCTTATTAAACTGAAAGCACATGAACTGAAAGATCATACCACAAACCTGCTTGTTCTCGCACAACGAATCGTCCATTATGCGAAATGGCACCGCTTCCCGTTTTATTGCCTCCAACTCGCACTCGGTACTCTGAAAGGTCAGGATGCACTGACTACATTGTTCAGGAACGGTGATTGCCCAGGGCGATCACATCTCAGCAGCGCGTTCTTCAGGACAAATGGTGTTCCCGCACGCGTCATAATGGCGACACCGCATTATTCGTTTTGGTTTCAAATGCATTTCATGACAGAGTTTTATTGCCCGGGATATGGATGGATTCTTGCAGAAGTTCATAATGCTGTTGTTCCTTATGAAGCAAAAAATCAGATCATCATGCGGATTTGTTCCCCTCAAGATGAGGATAACACCGGTCATGATTATTTCTTTCCGAAAATGACAGGAGTAGAGCGATGGCTATGGATCGACAACGACCAGGTCATTCCCTATTATAAAGACCTAAAAGAGGGAAGTAAATTAAATATGTTTCCAGAACAATCACTATTGACTGATTCCGTGACTGCACAGTTCGCTTTCTCATTAACAGAGATGGTTCTCATGTTCTACGAACAGTATCTCGGGTCTAACCTCAGCGGTGAAAACCTGCAATATTTCCAAAACGCGGTCACCTATCAAAAACAAGCGATTCTCGCACTCAAACAATCGCAGGAACCTGAGGGATATCTTAGCTTTATGAATCGGGCTTACACTGAATACGAAGAAATTTCCATTTAAGAAAATGTTTTTTTAATACTCACCAACAAGGAAACCGAATGCGTAATGCCTCTGTCGTTTCTCAGAATACTCGATTTTTCTTACATCCTGTTCTTTTAGCTGAGTCTGTTTTTTAATAGGTTTCTTTCCCATATTGGTAGTCTCCTATCCTCTGTTGTGACTGTGATTATATTTAAAGACGCGGTGGTATACTGTCAAAATGAAAAATAGATTCATCATTACATTTATTAGTCTCTGAAAGTATTGTTGTGCTTATGTCTGAACACGTGCAGAAACCAAAAAAATCAAAACGGCCGCTTTGGTCTTACTTTTTCACAGTGATACCATCATTCATCTTTATCGTAGGGCTTATCCCGGTAATTGTTGGTTTCTATGTTCTTCAACATTATTTCCATTATTTTGCGTTTTCTACTCTTTGGCATTTCGTCGTGCTTCCCATCGTCATTTACGTCGGGGCTGTTCTTTTTTTCATCTCCGAGCTATACATAACTGGTGGTATAATCCATCTCTTCCGCATTACCTACCATCCGGGGACTTATGAGTATTCATTCAGGAATAAAAATACTTTCAAATGGACCCTCATTTGCGTCCTTTATACCCCATTCCGTAAATTTCTTGAAATTGTCCCTCTGGGAAAAATAAAACAATCCTACTTCCGACTTCTTGGAATGAAAATAGGTAAAAACTCACTGGTCGGTGGTGTGATCAAAGATCCATGTCTTACGGAATTTGGTGATAACGTCACAATGGGAGAGTACGCAATCATCTACGGGCATATTCACAACATGCAGCATGAAACCATTTTCATGGAGAGGGTTCGAGTGGGAAACAACTGTGTGATTGGTGCTGGTGCAATCATCATGCCTGGTGCGGTCCTAGAAGATGATGTCGTGGTTGCTGCTGGTGCTCTGGTAACGAAAGGTCAAGTCCTTGTCAAAGGGAAGATCTATGGTGGTATCCCCGCAAAAGAACTTCCTATAAAACCGAAAGAAGGCTTTGCACATAAATTAAGCCAAGATAAGTGATTTTATTTAAATTATAAAAGAAAAACTATTTTTCCTACTTTAATCATTTATTTTTAGATGTATAAGGTTTTTAAAGAAAGAAACAACGAATATAAGACATCATTTTTAGCGACAGAGGAAGATTTAAATCTACAGAAGAGATATGAATTTCAGTAAATCCTTATTTAGGGAGGTCAAAGGC
>JAPKYG010000185.1 GCA_026394435.1 Methanobacteriota archaeon
CACCTGAGAAGGTACGAAAGATTATTTCTCGAAACAATGAATCTGTTGGGAACGATCTGTCTACAATGCTTGTAGTAATTACTCCGTTTTGTTCATGCAGTGCAGTCCCTCTTATCCTAGGATTTGACGAAGTAGGAGTACCATTGGGTGTTACGTTTTCATTCCTGGTGGCTTCACCGATGATAAATGAGGTTGCTCTAGTCTTATTGTTCGGGATGTTTGGCTGGCAGATTGCCCTCCTTTATATGATGAGTGGAATAATCATAGCAATATTTGCGGGAATCCTCATAGGGAAATTAAAAGTAGAGAATCTGGTCGAAGAATTTGTAACTAAAAATAAAGCTAGGACTGAGATTGAGTTAAAAGAGATGGAATTCAAAGAGAGGATTGATTACTCGAAGTCGTACACGTTTGATATCTGCAAGAGGGTATGGATCTACGTTATTATCGGTATTGGGATCGGGGCATGGATCCATGGCTACGTTCCTATGGATTTTCTTGCACAATATGCTGGTGCAGACAAATGGTATGGGGTGCCTCTAGCAACTCTTATCGGCATTCCCTTGTATTCTAATGCAGCAGGAATAATACCTTTAGTGAGTGTATTAACTGAAAAAGGCGTAAGCATGGGAACAACCCTTGCTTTTATGATGGCAGTGACAGGATTATCATTGCCGGAGTTCATGATTTTAAGGAAAGTGATGAAAGTAAAGCTCATTGTTATATTTGCAGTGATTGTGGGAATAGGGATTATCTTCACGGGGTATTTGTTTAATCTTATAATAGGATAGAGAGGTAAAATAAAATGAAAATAGAAATCTTGGGTGCAGGTTGTCCGAAATGTAAGGCAACTGAGAAAAATGTGAGAAAAGCCGTTGAGGAATTAGGAATACAAGCAGAGATTGTCAAAATAGATGATCTTCAGGAGATTGTTAACCGTGGGGTTATGATGACTCCTGCGGTTTTTATCGATGGACAAGCGAAGATTGTTGGACACATTCCAAGTCCTAACGAGATTAAAAAGCTGCTCCAAAGGAAGTGAATGAATGATGAAAAAAGACAAATGTTTGTGTGAACCAACAGAAATCCTGATTTTTTCCTGCTCTGGTTGCTCAAATGTTGGACAAATAGCGAACGAAACAGCAAAGAAATTATCGAATCAAGGTATCGGTAGCATGTCTTGTCTTGCAGGTATTGGTGGGCATATCAGCGGTTTTGCAGAAGCAACACGAGAAGTAAAAAAAGTTGTTGCTATCGATGGATGTCCAGTGCACTGTGCAAGAAAAACCTTGGAGCATGCAGAGTGCCCTGTCACCGTACATGTTGTTGTTACTGATGTGGGTGTGCGGAAAAAGTCAGATTTTCAGCTCGATGACAAAGACGTAGCTAAAGTTGAAAATGCGGTTAAGGAGAAATTGAAAAAATGAGTAAAGAAAAAAACGAGGATGCCTGGGTGATTTGCCCTGAATGTAAAACTAAGCTTAAACAAGAGAATCTTGCAGCACATATGAAGCTTGTTCATAATAAAATAATAGATGACGTAGAAATGAAATCCGTGGAAACGTTTCATAAAAAAAGACAAGAAAAGAAACCAAACGGCGTTTCCTCTAGAAAGGCAGTTTTTGTAATAATCCTTGTCGTTGCAATTTTCGTTGCCGCTGTGGTCTTCGCTCTTTTTGCATCTCTTGATAAATCGAATGAGAACAATGAGATAAATTCAAATGATCCGTCATGGATGAATAACTATACACCAGTTAGTTCAATTGGAACAGGATCTGACAATTTCTGGATTAATTTTCCTGTTGGTAGCGCTTATCCTAGTCAAAGTCCTCAACATCTAACATGGATTACAGAAGACTTAAAAGAAAAACCTGTAGTTTTTGTATGCCATAGAACAGGATGCGGACCATGTACACCACAGGCAGATCGTGTTAAAGCTCTTAGAGAAATATATGGAGAAGACGCAGTATTTTATGATCTTGACTACCCGTTTGAGGGTTATGGAACTGCTGAAGAAGATATTTTAAATAAATTTTATGAAGCGTTCTATTATGATCCAAATGGAGGATCGCAGGTTATAGCATTCACTGGTGTTTTTACCCTTATAACTGATGGGGGAGAAGTGAAAATTGGTTGGCATAGCTGGGAGGGTAATGTTGCTGATGCCGATATGGAAAACTGGATCAAGGATGCTATATATTATTACCATATAAACAGTGAGGATTAATAATGAAACGTTTGGTATTTATCCTTCTTATCCTTGTCTTTTTATTTCCAACTTTGTTATCAACTGCAAGCGCCAACGATGAGATAAAAGCACCTGATTTCACTGCAACTGATGAAAATGGTGCAGAATTTTCATTACATGATTATCAAGGAAAAGTGGTCATCCTGCATTTCACTGGGGTAGAAAATCCTCTCTGTATCGAATGTCTTGAAGAAATGGAAGGGCAGATCCATGAGCTTGAAAAACTTGCCAATTTTCCAATCCGTCCCTTGTCCTCATCGATACAAATCAAAGTATTGTCTGGGTTTACCACGTGTATTGTATGGGAAAGGGGTCGCTTGATGGGATTCAAACCGCTGAATCACTCGCACAAGATGCTAAAGCTATTGCTGATGGAACATGGAACGAACCAGATACAAATTTGGAGGATGAAGGGATAACCTTTGTCGGAATTTTCCTCTTGGGCATTCTTACTTCAGTAACCCCTTGTTCGCTTGCACTCTTGATTGCAATGATCTCATATGTTGGTTCTTTGCAGAAGGATTCTGAGAAAAAGTTGAAGAAATATTCGCTCCAGGGGTTATGGATAGGAGTTATCTTCACGCTTGGCATGTCTCTCGTATTTTTTGTATTCGGGATGATACTCTCGTACATCGGTGTCTTTATTGAAGCATCAACCGTGTTTTTCCTTATCGCCGGGGTTATTCTTGTTATTCTAGGTATCAACATTTTCAAGCCATTTAGCGAACTTCTTAAGAAGAAATCTGAAGGAAAAATAGGTTCAAAGTTTGTAGAAAAGGGACAAGGGATATTTTTTAAAATAAGTAAAAAATCGATTTATCTTGGTGCGTTCTTTTTAGGCATCCTTTTCTCAATTGGATGGGCGCCATGTGCCCTGTCGTTGATGATGCCAGTCTTTATCCTCACGCTCACACAGAAAATCTCTATCCTCATGGGTGGACTATTGTTGTTTGTCTTTGGTTTAGGCCACGGAGTACCAATTATACCACTTTGCACAGTTACGAGCAGTATTCGCGGAAAACTCGGGAACAAGTATGTAACTGCGGGTAAATGGATGCAGAGAATCTTTGGTATCATTATCATTGCTATCGGAGTAATTATGGCAATCAGATTCTGGGGGATTAAATTCTGGTAAAAAGCGTTTTGCTTATTACTTTCATATTTCTGATCGTTTCGGTATTTATTCCCGCGGTTCTCGCAGATCCGACTGTTGTACAGGTAACTATCGATCCTACAAAACCTCTACCGCTTTCAACGATCACCTTCAATGCAACTATCCTCTGCAACGAGACCATAGATGAGGTACGGTTACTTGTTCAAGAATGTAGAGAGGATTTATGTTTTGTCCATAGTTTTAACATATCAATGGAGAAGATTATCAACGACACATACCAAGCGCAATGTGCACTACTCCAAGAGGAGGCGACACAAATTAAATATCATCTGCAGATCGCTTGCAACGAAACCTGGTATACATCAAACACAACCTTCATGCCACTCGCATCAGATACAAATAAGAATACATCACAAGACTCTCACGATCCGATGTCGACTCCAGGTTTTGAACCATCTGTCGTTATCGTGTCAATCGTATTTATCCTCATTTTCAATCATTTGATTAGAAAATCAAATAAAAAACCGTAAAATAT
>JAPKYG010000069.1 GCA_026394435.1 Methanobacteriota archaeon
TGATCAAGTAGATTTCCCTATTTCTACTGGCAAAGAAGCGAATATCTTTCGTGGGAGGACACCTGAAGATGAGCTTGTTGCGATTAAAATCTACCGGACGTCAACGATGACCTTCAAACATATCGCTTCTTATATCGAGGGTGATCCTCGGTTTGCATATGGATATAAAAACAGACGAGATATTATCGAAGAATGGGCAAAAAAAGAGTTTAAAAACCTCGATTTATTACATCGGACTAAGGTGCGGGTTCCAGCCCCATTGAAACGGTTACACAACATTCTGATAATGGAGTATATCGGTGATGAAAATAAAGCAGCGCCGATGTTAAAGGACGTGCTCCTTTCAAACCCGCAGAAGGTATTTGACGAAATCATGATATTTATTACTAGGATGTACAAGGTGCAGTTAGTCCACGCAGATCTTAGTGCGTTTAATATTCTCATATTTCAACACAAACCTTATATCATCGATGTTGGTCAAGCAGTACTCCTTGATCATCCATCCTCCTTGGAATTTCTGAAGCGGGATATTCATAATATCGTCCACTATTTCAAGAAATACGGGATAAAAAGCAATGAACGAGCGATCTTTAATAAACTGATGAAAAGTAAAAGTGATAGACCATGAAATATATACGTATTCCGAAGGAACGTGTCGGCGTATTGATCGGTAAGGACGGGGAAACGAAGAAGACGATTGAGAGAATCTCGCATGTGCACCTTGAGATAGATTCAGAGGAAGGAGACGTAGCGTTTAACGAACAAGAGGCGAAAGACCCCCTCGTTCCATTAAAGGTAGAAGACATTGTTCGTGCGATCGGACGAGGGTTTTCACCGGAACATGCCTTCCGTTTGTTCGGGGAAGAAACCGAGTTTTTTATCTTCGATATCTACGATTATGTCAGTAAAAAAGAATCGCATCTCGCCCGGATGAAAAGCAGGGTGATTGGACGGGAAGGAAAAACCAAACGGGTCATTGAAGGTCTTACCGGCGGAGTCCTTGCAGTCTATGGTCATACGGTCGCGGTGATTGCGGATTTTGAATCCATGGACATCGCGAAAAAAGCACTCGATATGATTCTCAGTGGGAGTGAACATCCTACGGTGTATCGGTACCTTGAGCGAGAAATGAAAAAATTCCATCTAAGCCGGCGGGTTGGTCGCGAATAAAAAAATGTTTTTTTTAGAAACCAACGCGTTACCCGAAACTTTTAATGCCCCTATGTGGATATTGCCTGTTCGCACGGGTTTGTACTATGGAAGATGATCTTACCTTACTTGGCGTTGTTCCTTCTGATCGGAAGAAATTGGAGAATATGGGGATTACGAGCCTGGAGCAGATTGCTATTATGTCTGTTTCTTCACTAGGGATGGGGGGAAGTAAAGGCACGATGCTGGTTCAACGGGCGCGGAACATCCTTGCAAATGAAAACATCCTTGATGTCTCAGTAAGTAATGGTGATCTTATTGAAGTAACCACAAAGAAGACAGATCGTGCGGTCATTAAATCCATTTTAAATGCACTCGATGTATATGCGGTTGGCTGGGGCAACGCTGCGTTAACCATTGAAGGAAACGTGTTGAAATTATCAAGGAAATCGGAAGCGTTTTCTAAAGTAATTTCGAAAGCGGAAAGTCTCCGTGAGATACTTGAATCAAAAAAAATGGAGGAACGCGAAAAAAGCGGGATTTATCTTCCTGAAGGTGAGCTTAAAGCGTTTGCAAAAGAACGTGGATTTGATGGATTCTGGGAGAACGTATTTCAGGAGATCCATGGCAATGATATTATGAAAAAGGTGATTGCTGCAAGTATGTTTTCTACATTTGCAGAACCTGTACATTCCTTGATTATTGGAGAACCTGGAAGCAGCAAAACCATGGCCAAAGAAATCATCACAGAGCAGTTTTCTGATATTACGACCATTGGTGCAAACACGACACGATCTGGCCTCGTGTGTCATATGGGGACCGGTGATCTTGGTGCACTCCCGCATGCGAACCGGAAACTTGTCTTGGTCGATGAGTTTGATAAAATCCCCGGGGATGATATCGAGTATTGTTATGAGTTGTTATCAAACGGGAAATGCAGTGTGCATTCAGCAAAACTCCATCAGAACATTGAAAGCGAGTTTATCATGATCGCATTTGCAAACCCGAAGTCAAAAGTGTTCGGGAAGCATGCGCTCAATGACATTGGGTTGTCTCCTCTCTTAATGAGTCGTTGCGCGCTCGTGGTTAAAGTACAAAATATTGGTAAGGAAGATCGCCTTAATCTTTTTAAAAAGAAATTCTATGGCAAAGGAGAGATGAAAGAGAAACATGAGTATTATGATCAATGGGTGAAACTCGCACGACGATATGAACCAGCGATTACTGCTTCTGAGAAAAAAGTGAATCGGTATCTCAATGTGATGAATGAAATAGTAGAAGTTCATTACAATACGACATTGCGAAGGGATCTTCGGATGTCTGATTATCTTCGGAGGATACCGCTTGCTATTGCTCGTTCTTCGTTTAGCCCTGTTGATAACAAGGTTCTTTTAGAAGCAGAGACCTTGATGAAAGAATCAATTGAAACTTGGATGTGAGGTGAACAGTATCGATCTTTCCATTAATCCGAAAGATGTCTCTACCATCGTGAAAGAGTTTATCAGGACTTATGTGAAAAACTCAGGCTGTACAAGTGTTGTTTTAGGCTTATCCGGTGGCGTAGATTCTGCAGTGAGTGCTATCTTGTGTAAGGAAGCGCTAGGAGTGAAGAATGTTCAATGTGTCTTTCTGCCTGATGGAACGACGCCAGCTCTTGATCGGAAACACGTGAAACTCTTTGTGAAAACATTTCATGTCCCTTTTAGGGAAATAGAGATTTCTCCGTTTGTGGAATCATTTCGTATAGCTCTTCAACAAAAAAAGAGGATGACGTTGGCGAATATCAAACCACGAGTGCGGATGATTCTGTTATATGAATATGCAAATGAGACAGGTAGTCTGGTCTGTGGGACCTCAAATAAATCAGAAATCCTAGTCGGGTATTTCACAAAATATGGTGACGGGGGTGTGGATTTCCAACCACTTGGTGATTTGTATAAAACCCAGATTTATCAACTTGCGAAATATCTGAAAATCCCTGCTCCGATTATCAAAAAACCACCGACCGCAGGATTATGGGTTGGACAAACCGATGAAAAAGAACTTCGGATGAGCTATCAGACCCTTGATCAGGTCTTATATGGATTAGAACTCAAACTTGATGTCGGTGAGATACAAAAATTCACAAAAATATCGAAAGAACAAATCGAACGGATCCGAAAGATGCGGATTACAAGTCAACATAAACGGCGGACTCCCTTAATTCCAAAAATCGGGGTTAGAACGCCAGGTCTTGACTGGCGTTCTCCGGTGCAGGAAGGATAACAATGTTTAGAAGAACTTCCACATCGTAAATTCTCTTGTTGAATTATGATCCGCGGTATTATAGGCAACTACTTTTACGGTATGTCTGAAGAACGCAAGATTGTTCCACGTCCAGCTGTATGGTTCTGTGATGTCGGTTGATCGAAGCGTGTTATCGATATAAAACTCCACTTTTTCGATTTCATAGTCTTTGCTAGTGACAGAGGTTTCAATTGTAATCTTCCCGATACTTACCGGCGTTAAGAACGGCAGAATCTTTTTATCACCGATGTAAACTGCTTTTTCTGGTCTTATAGAGAAAGTGCCCTAGTAATGTCGTTTTTTTAACGAAAAAGAAATCTCTTGCCTGTGATCTTCTCGTATGCCTCTTGATATTTCTTTGTCGTCTCGCTGATTATTTCCTTTGGCAGGTGCGGTGGTGCTGAAATATGGTTCCATCCCGTTGAATTCAAATAATCACGAACATACTGTTTGTCAAAACTTGGTTGTGGTTTCCCTAGCTCGTAGCAGTCTGCAGGCCAAAACCGCGATGAATCAGGGGTTAACGCCTCATCAATCCAGATGATCTCGTTGTTATACATCCCGAATTCAAACTTTGTATCCGCGATAATAATTCCACGTTTCCTTGTGTATTCAGCTGCGGTATTATAGATTTTTAACGAGTAATCGTTCAACGTATTCGCTACCTCAGATCCAACAAGTTTTTTCATCTCCGCTATTGAGATGTTGATGTCATGTCCTGATTTTGCCTTTGTTGAAGGAGTAAAAAGTGGTTCATGGAATTGCTCTGCTTCTTGCAGGCCACTTGGTAGTTTCATTTCGCAGACAGTGCCATCTTTTTTATATGAACTCCAGGCTGATCCCGAGATATACCCGCGTACGATACATTCAATGGGGATGACCTTTGTTTTTTTCACAAGCATACTGCGGTAGGTGAGTTGTTTTCGATACTCTTGTAATTCTTCTGGAAATTCATCGACTTCTGTGGAGATCACATGGTTGGGTACAATCTTTTTTGTATAATCAAACCAAAATTTCGATAGTTGTGTGAGACAGACACCTTTTGATGGAATGGGATCTGGAAGAACAATATCAAATGTGGAGATCCTATCTGTTGCTACCAATAAAATGTTGTTATCTACTTCGTAAATATCACGGACTTTTCCTTTATTTAATATTTTTACTGGTAAATCCGTATTTACTACAATGTTTGTATTCATTACGTTTTTCCCCCTTATGAGATTTTTGCTCCTTCTTTGACCTTGCGGTCGGTGACCACGATATTGCCTTTTATTTTAAGTGGTTTTCCATTATATACCACATTTCCTTTTAGATCAACAGTCATTGGTGCTTCTTTAAACGCCTCAAACTCTAGTAAGGATACAGGTTCTCGGGCGATACCCTCCACGCCAACCTCTGCGCCAGGGGAGCTGTCCTTTGGGTCCAACAGCGATACCACACCGTTATCATCCGTTGCAGCAAGTAACATACCTTTTGATTCGACGCCGCGAATTACTGCTGGTTTGAGATTTATCACCATTACAATCGATTTCCCTAGGATCTCTTGTTTCGGATAATATGGTTTCATTCCAGCAACTATCGTGCGTTTTCCTAGTGGTCCGAGCTCAACCTGCATGATATAGAGTTTATCTGCCTGAGGATGGTCTTGTACATCAAGGATTTTCGCTACCCGTAAGTCCAGTTTGGAAAATGGATCAGATTCATGGACGATTTCTTTCAACTCCAATTTCTTAAATAAGGGGATGGGTGTTTCTAATTTGGTTCCTTCTCGTAATTCGATAATAGCATCATCCCAGTTTTTAATGGCATGTGTATGTCCTAGCATCTTCCAAATTTTTTCTGATGAGAAGGGGAGAAAGGGTGCCATACAGACCGCGAGTGCTTGTACCAGCCGTAAACAGATATGTACGACGGTCCCACAGCGTTCTTTATCGGTTTTTAGTAATACCCATGGCTGATTCCGGTCGAAATATTGATTTCCATATTGAGCAAGATTCATTGCTGCCCGTAATCCTTTTTTAAATGAACATTGTTCAAGTGCTTCTCCGACTTCTTTATTGGTTTCTTCGATCTTTTGTAATGCCTTTTTATCTATTTCATTAAGGGTACCTAATTTTGGTATGGAGCCGAAATTCTTGCTTGTGAAGGTTACGACGCGGTGAATATAGTTCCCATAGGTTCCGAGGAGTTCGTCGTTATTTTTTGAGACAAAATCATTCCATGTCCAGTCTGCATCTTTATTTTCTGGCATGTTAATGGAAAGATAATATCGAATAACATCTGGGTCGAATCGTTTCAGGATTTCAGGGACCCATATTCCCACACCTCTACTTTTTGAGAATTGCTCTCCTTTTAACGTTAGATATTCGTTGGCGGGGATGTTATAGGGAAGATTCAATGCTTCGTCATACCCCATGAGAATAGACGGCCAGATGATGGAATGGAACGGGATGTTATCTTTTGCTAGGAAATAGTAATGTTTAGCCTCAGGGTTCTTCCACCATTCTTGCCATTTCGATGGTTCTTTGTGTTTTTTGGACCATTCTTTACTTGCGGATAGATACCCTATCACAGCATCAAACCAGACGTAGATACTTTTATTTTCGAACCCAAACACCGGGACCTTGATCCCCCAATTTATGTCTCGAGTGATCGCGCGGTCATGTAATCCGTTCTGTAGCCAATTATTTGTAAATTTCAGGACGTTTGCTTTCCAATATTTCTTTTCTTTGAGCCATTCTATCAACTTTGGTTCAAAGGTACTCAAGGCAAAGAACAAATGTTCTGTTTTTTGTTTGACTGGTTTTCCCCCACACACCTTACATCGTACATTAAGTAATTCAAAAGAATCCAGGAGTTTCCCACAGTTGTCACACTGATCACCTCGTGCTCCTTCTTTATGGCAGTGCGGACAGATCCCTTCGACATATCGGTCAGGAAGAAACCGTACGCAGGTTGGACAGTACAGCGCATCAATACTCTTTCGGGAGATATATTTCTTTTGATAGAGATCTAAGAAGATTTCTTGGACGGTTGCTTCGTGATTCGGGGTCGTTGTTCGTGTGAATATATCAAAGGAGATTCCGAGCTGTGTCATGTTTTCGGTATGTTCCTTGTGGTAGCGGTCAACGATTGCTTGCGGTGTTGTTTTTTCTTTGTCCGCTGTGATGGTGATAGGTGTACCGTGTTCGTCACTGCCTGAGACCATGAGAACATCTCTCCCTTTCAACCGGTTGTATCGAGCAAAGATATCAGCGGGAAGGTAACACCCAGCGATATGCCCGAGATGTAATGATCCGTTTGCGTATGGCCATGCGACGCCAATAAAGACCTTCTCATCCATGAAAATCCTGACTGAATACTGAGCACAACATTTAAATATAACGCTAGTTCTATACAATGCCATTAAGGATCAACTTAATGAAAAATGGTACTTCATTACCTTAAGATTACCGATTTACTTCCTCTCAACACATATGCAAAAATAGTAGCGAGATTGGGAGAAAAAAGATAGACTTCTGCCACTACGAGCAGAACCAAGTGCTATTTTTCAAGGAGTTGATGAAATAAGAGGTGAAGATAATGGTCATTGACCCATCAACTACAAAATATTTAATTAAGGCTAAAATAAAAGCAGATGGTATCATCGAAAAATCAGATGTTGTCGGAGCTATCTTTGGTCAAACCGAAGGGCTTCTTGGTGATGAACTGGATCTTCGGGAATTGCAACGATCAGCCCGTGTCGGACGAATTGAGGTAGAACTTGATTCGAAGAATGGGAAAAGCGATGGTGTTCTTACGTTACCGACGTCGTTAGATAAAGTAGAGACGGTTATTCTCGCAGCAGCGTTTGAAAGCATTGATCGCGTTGGGCCATGTAAAGCAACGATCCATGTTGAGGAAGTCGAGGATGTTCGTGTCTCACGACGAAAACAGGTTATCGAGCGAGCGAAAGCATTGTTAAATGACGTGATGGAAAAAAGCAAGACCGACAGTGAAAGCATTGCAGAGAATGTTCGACAGGCAGTACAGGTGGAAGAAATCACGAGTTATGGTCATGATCATTGTCCAGCTGGTCCTAATATCAATGATAGTGATGCAATCGTTATCGTTGAAGGCAGACGTGATGTGCTTAACCTCTTGAAATATGGGATTAAGAACGTGATTGCGGTTGGTGGCACAAATGTTCCACGGACCGTTGTTGATCTATCAAAAGAAAAAATCACGACCGTATTTGTTGACGGTGATCGTGGTGGCGAACTTATTCTGAGGGAGTTGTTGCAGGTTGCTGATGTTGATTTTATTGCACGGGCACCGCAGACAAGAGAGGTTGAAGAAATCCCACAGAAACTCATCATGAAGTCATTGAAGAATAAGATCCCGCGTGAGCAGTACATGGATATGTATAATATTAAGATTGAGGGGAAGGACGGGGAAGACAAGCGTCTAGAGAATGGTGAGAAACAACAGCAGAAGATGAAAAAAGAGTTTTTCCCAAAGAAAAAAGAACAGCAACAGCCACGCAAGGAAGAAGATGAAGAAAACGATGTCGTGGAAGAACCGGTGATTACCACAGAGAAGCAGAAGAATTACGAGACGATTCTTAATGAGATTTCTGGATCACTCAAAGCAGTATTGTTAGATGAGAATGGGAAAGAGATAAGGACTATTCCTGTCCGAGAACTCACCGATGAGATAAAGAAAGGTGATAATGTCTCTGCCGTCGTCTTTGATGGTATTGTCACACAACGTTTGTTGGATATTGCAAACAATAAAAACGTCAAGGAAATAGTTGGTATCAAACTCGGCAATGTCGTCAAAATGCCCAAAGCAGTGAAAGTGTTAACAAAAAATGATTTTCAATGATTATGTAACATACGAACGAGTTAACAGTCGTGCGAGTGTTAAGCAGTTGCACACGAAACAACCGTGAAAAAATATAAAAAGTCTTTATAGTATTCTCGACATGGGAAAGGCAAGAACAATGCAGAAAGATGAACTCATCCAACTCCACACTTTTTTATATCAGATACGAAGTCAACTCGAACAAATCTGTGAACACAACGG
>JAPKYG010000009.1 GCA_026394435.1 Methanobacteriota archaeon
ACGCCGAGGAGGAGATTTGAACTCCTGCGGAGCGGATGCCCCACGAGCTTTCCAGGCTCGCGCCGTACCGGTCTGAGCCACCTCGGCAAAAACAAAGGCCGCAATACCATTCCTGTTTATGTCTTTTTCCAGATAGACGGATACGTCCCTTTATTCATCAACACGCGCTCCAGGCTTGCACAAATACCTGTGTCTTTTTCAATAACTTGTTCAGAGGAAACCTCCATCTTCACGAGCGCAACCCCTTCACCTTTCAACGACACCACTGCTGCAATCTCACCTTTCTTGATATCATCATCAATTTCAACAACCCCTGGCATCGCAAGGTTCGCACCATGACACAAGGCATCCACCGCAGAATCACGCACCACAATCTTCGGAACAACATCTAAAAGTCGTTCCATTGAGAGAATCGTCTTCCGTAGCTCGGTGTCATCACCGTCTTCCTTCCAAAAGAAAAAAGCATCCTTCAAATCCTGCAACGTGACCACTGTTCCTTCTGTAATATTTCCTACTCTAGTCCGTCTCAATTCAGCCAACTGCGCGCCACACCCCAACTTCTTGCCGATATCAACACACAAGGTTCGAATATACGTCCCTGCCTCACACCCGACACGGAACAACACCTCAGTATCATGCACCTCAAGAACCTCAAGGTAGTACACCTCTCGTGTCCGCCGTACCCGTTTCACCGCGGAACGCAATGGTGGCATCTGAGAAATCTCCCCAACGAAACTCTTACAGACCTCACGGATTTTCTTTTCCTCTACATGCTTATGAAGTTTCATCAGAGCAACATATTCCTTCCCAGCAACGAGAAGTACCTGCAATGCACGAGCGGCATCACCAAGGGCAACCGGAAGCACACCGGTCACAGCAGGATCAAGGGTCCCTCCATGCCCTGCTTTTTCAATCTCTAAAATTTCTTTGACCCAGGAGACAACCTGATGAGACGTCGGACCCGCTGGTTTATCAAGATTAATAAAACCATTTTTCAACAGCTCTCTTACGGTCCGTTCACCAGGGGCTTTTCCATAGTGTGAATTTGTCTTCGCAGTAACTTTAATCAATCGCTTCCGCTGTTTCAATGATGGTAACATATGTGTTTTCTCAGTCATTATCACTCACCGAATAACAGAAGGATATAAAAACTCGTTTATTCCTCAAGATGCTCTACAATAATCTCCATGATTTCCTCAGGAGTTTTATCCCCAGCATTAATGATGACGTCGTAAATTGAGGTATCACGTACATCGATACCATAATATTTTTTATACCTAGTTGCCTCGCTCTTCTCCCGTTTGAGGATCTCTTTTTTCCTCTTCTCAACGTCTCCTTGCTCTCGTTTCACGATACGACCAGAACGGACATTAATATCGGCATCTAACAGCACCTTCACCGCAGGAATATGGTTCTGATACGCAAGCCAGCCGGAGATCCTTCCTTCCACAATGACGTTTCCATTGCGTAAAATGCCGAGTTGATACTGATCGAGTTCCTCATCGATCTCCCGATGGGTCTCACAATACTCGCCAAACTCCTCAAGAGACATCTTATATTTCTTCGCCATCTCCCGAAAAATCTCACCAGAATACACGTATCGCACCCCAAGTCGTTTCTCTAAAAGTCTCGCGACTGTTGTTTTACCGGTTCCTGGAAGACCACTAATGGTGATCGTTGTCATAGTTCCCCTATTTCGGAGACGGTCTGATGGTTTTTCTCATGTTCTGCCACCAGTTCGACCAGCTGATCCATTTTAAACCCTGTCGTATCAGCTGACCCGCTAAAAACGAGAAAATCATGTAGAGTAAAAACCAGTTTGACATGATAAAACTTGCCCGCTCAAATAAGGAGATACCGCTCCCCCAGGGGACCGTAAAGAAAGAATAATGAACAATACTCCCTAAAAAATAGGTAAGCCAGATGAAAATCGGCGCGATGAAGATAAACAGGAAGAACATCGACTTCATCATCCCACCGGAGGATTGGGTGGTCATCTTCATGATCTGCGGCTGCATCTTCATAAGTTTCTGTAAACGATTGGTGTTGCCTTCCTTTCTTGCTTTGGTGATTTCTTTATTGAATGCCTTGCTTGCTTCCTGTGCCTGGCCCATTGCTTTCCAGTTGGTAAACAAATGAGTGAAAAACGATGAAAGAAACACAACAATGACTCCAGCAAGCACTATGGTGAGCAACGGGTTTGCTCCGCCGAACCCGATAAGAGGTGCAAACGCGGAATTAAGTGAGAGTGCGATCACGTTTCTAATATTTGCATCACCAAAGATTAAAATCATGACAAAGAGAAGAAGCATAAGGAGGAGCATTTGTCCTGCCTGGGCGAAGTCATCTAGTTTTCTCATCGTATCACAGGCTCAGCTTCTTTTACTGCGGCATCGAGTGCATTGTCATGGTTGAACACGATTTTCACGGTTGCGCCGGTGAGTGTGGCATATGACATGGCTACTGCACGGTTCATCATCTGATGCTCCGCGATTTTTTCAACAGAATCAGGATCCCGGTTCCGTGTCGTATCTTTTGCTCGTCTGTTGAAGATTTCTTGTGGATCTGCTTCAACAATGATGATAGCGGTCGGGTTTAATTTCCGTAACACCCATTCTGGTAACCCTGGCATGTATCCTTTCGGTGTTTTCACGGTACAATGCGTGTCGAGGATGACGTTCTTCATTTTGCCGACTTTCTCAGCGGTTTTTATCTGAAGTTGTTTCTGCTGATCCAGGGTGAGCTTTCTCATCTCATCGCGATCTTTCACTAGTCCAAGTTCTTTTGCGATATCGATCATGACGGTCCCGAAGGTGACAAATTGAATGTCCATTCCTTCCGCTGCTTTCTGCATCACCGTGGTTTTTCCCACTCCAGGTATCCCGGTCACGACAATGACTCCCATGGTCTTCCTCACTATTCAGCTCCGAAGAATCCTCTCAGAATCGGATGCATCTCCATAGCTTGTTCTTTTGCAATCTGCTCATACATTTGAATCATGATACCGACCGTCAGTAGCACTCCTGTACCACTTGCGTTTCCTATGGTACCAACTGCGTCAGCACACGCTGCCAGGGCACCGACCGCGGCACCACCAATCACGGTCACAACCGGAATGTATCGTTCAAGTACTCTGCCTAAGACCCGTGGGTCACGTCTGAACCCAGGCATGACCATACCTGATTGTTGAATCTGTTTTGCAACATCATTCGGACCCATATTTGTAGTTTCAATCCAGAATTTCGCAAACAACACAGATCCGAAGATCATGATCGATAAATAAATAACAGCCTTAGCTGCAAATTGCCATGGCGCATGACCACCAGACCCTCCGCTGATAATTGGCATTAGCCAGCTGTTCACACCATTGAGGTTTGACAGATACCACGCTCCTCCAGCATACGGCATGGTTGAACCACCGGTCGTATCATATGCACCAATCCACCATTGATGTCCTATGCCTGGTAAACCCTGCAGTCCAGGGTGCGTATAGAATAACAACGCAAACATGTTCACATTTGCTAACAATGCTGACATCAGAATGACTGGAATGTTCGAAGCATAGATCAATCGTATCGGATACCGCCCCCGAGCGCCTCGCACCTTCGCATGTGCAAGCGGCAATTCAATTCGTGATGATTCTGTGAACGTCACAATGAGGAAGATTGCGATGGTACCGAGCAATGGTACAATCGCATTCTGAAATCCCCCATGACCGATAAACAGAATTTGGAATCCACCATCCACCATCTCGCCAAGGTTCATCTGAGATGCAAGGTAGTACGTCCCCGGGATGGTCCCTGCGGGAGGATTCGAGACGCTAAGCGGCTGAGAACCCTGTCCGGGTAACCAGTTAAAGAGCCCGGTGAAGATGGATTGCGACACACCAGCAGCAATAAACATGGAGATACCAGAGCCAATACCCCATTTCGAGATAAGCTCATCCATCATGAAGACAAGATATGCTCCCAATGACAACTGTAAAATGATAATCAGATCTGCTACCCCTCTCCCGCCCACCATCGCAGTGAGACCATCAGTGGGACTGAGATATCCATACACCTGAGGAATTGCTTCAATGAAGATCATGGCTATTACGAGGACTTTCTGAGTTCCCTGATAAATCGCCTTGTCCTCTTTTTTCGTTAAATCGAGTTTAACGATTTTGGCACCAACGAAGAGCTGAAGAATGATTGACGCCGTCACAATCGGACCAATACCCAGATGCATGATCGAACCTGATGCCCCGGCCATAATTGCACGATAACTGGCAAACATATCCAGGACTTGCCCGCTAACCCCATAAATCATAACGTTTGTTAAAATGAAATAAAGGATTAAACAGAGGACAGTCCAGAAAATCTTTGATCGAAAATTCACATGAACCTCTGGCTTTTGCACTGCAGGCCAGCGTTCAATGAGTGGTTTTAAGACATATAGACGGCTCTTTTTCTCTTCTGCCATAGGAAAAACCCTTATTCTTCTATTTTTACTTCCCCGCCGTGCGCTGCAATCTTATCGATTGCTTTCTGCGACGCGGATTTAACCGTAATCTTATATTCGTGTTCAACGATTCCTGCACCCAACAGCTTATCAAAACCTTCTTTTGAAAGATCAATTTCCGTCTTCCCGTGAAACTTTTCGTCCAACTGACCAACGTTAATGATTCGGTCATCCTTGACAAGACTGGGGTCTCGTTTGAACCCATGAACACCAAAATGATCAGGCATGTATTTCAGCATGTGCATGAACTTGTGTTTATGAAGCCCAGCGTTTCCTCTGCCACCTCGTAACCCTGCGCCTCGACCGCCTTTCTTTCCTTTCCCATGTGTCATGGATCCTCTGAATTTCTTAGTCTTTGTTCGTGCCACATCAATCACATTCCAATTTCTTCTTTGTACTTTTTTAAGTCGAAAGCAGATAAAGTACTATATTATTATCTTTTCGGATACGTTATGAAAGATAAACAAGACGTCTAAATCACTGGTTTTTCTCATTTATTCTATCGTCTCGAGTCTATTTTCATCCTCGGTGTCATCTCATAAGATTTTATGGAACACCACATTGGTTATTTTTGTTAGGGTCAATAGTTGAAGAGTTTTTAAACCATTCTAGTTTTTCTTTTTCTGCGTGAGTAAGTATTTGTTGTTTTTATCAAGATCAATGAACAGATCTGCGACTTCGAGGAGTTTATGAGAAGTGGTTCGTCCAAACGCCATGACCTCGGTTCTGCATCCAAGGCTTTTCGTGTGCTCCAGGAGGTCAGAGAAATCACCGTCACCGCTAATGAGGACAATGGTATCAAGCTTTGGTGCAAGTCGCATGACATCCATGGCTATCCCGACGTCCCAGTCACCTTTCTTTGCACCCCCATAAAAAACCTGTAGCTCCTTTGATCGTACTTCAAATCCGATTTCTTCAAGCACACTGTAAAATGTTTGTTCGTCTTTAACGTCTGCTTTGATCACATACGCAATCGCTCGTACTAGTCGTCGTTCTGCTATTGCTTCTTTTAGGAGTATTTTAAAATTTACTTTCTTGTTGTATAAGTTTTTTGCAGAATAGTACATGTTCTGAACGTCAACGAACACGCCAACACGTTGATCTCTGTTTCTTCCTTGCGACATAGCAAGTTTCCTTTATTATTTTGTAATCCTGTGAAAGAAACATCTCTTATTATGATTTTGGTTTCCGGAGTTCTATCAAAAAATCTCAGAGATGTGTGGTGATCCGTAGCAGGGTGACATCGTATTTGACCACTTCTTTATCATGGAACTCAAACATCCATTTAATCGGGAAGACGTAATCTTTTTGATAAGTAATTTCTCCCTCTAAAGCATTGATCATTTTTTCCAAAAAAAAGATTGTTTTTTTGAGATGAAGTGAATAAATGACACTCGAGATTTCAAATGCTTTTTCGAGGAATTTCCTGTCTGCTTTCTGGTTGCTTTTCTGTGCTCCGAACGGTGGGTTCATTAGTACGGTATCACAGGCTGTATCCACCGCGGCAACGTCTTTTATCATGTATGCTATTGGAAGAGCATTGGTTTTTGCGTACTTTTTTGCTGCTGCGATGACGTTTTTGTCGATATCAAAACCGAGAACCTTTTTTGCTCCCATATATATTGCGCCAACAGAAAAAATCCCAGTACCGCATCCAAGGTCGACTACTGTTTTTTTTTCGATGTCTCCCCATTGGTACGCGGTAAAAATGATGTCTGCAGTGATGGGTGCTGGTGTCATGTATTGTTCAAGCTGGGGAACTGGTGTTGTTGGTTTGGGGACTTGTTGAAGGAGGATTTCGAGTTGTCGCTGTTTCATCTTATTAACATGAAGGACTGTTTGTTTACTAATAGTTTTTTATCCAAAAATTTTATTTGCTGTTGGTGGTTCTAGGGTTTCCTCTGGGCTCGTAGATCAGCGGAAGATCGCCCCCTTGGCATGGGGGAGGCCTCGGGTTCAAATCCCGACGAGTCCA
>JAPKYG010000127.1 GCA_026394435.1 Methanobacteriota archaeon
TCATAGGAGAGTTCTCCTGTTTGTGCGTCACCAACCACGATAATATGTTCTAGGGTCTTGCAGTTCTTTTGAATGGCATGAACCTCTTTGACAAACTTAGGGGTAGTGATCACTGCTTTTGCACTGCTGTCATTAATTCGATATTCTATTTCGTGTTCACGGAACATGACGCTGGAAGGAATCGGTACTGCACCGATCTTCACACCACCAAGAAATGATATCTGAAATGCAGGGATATTCGGCAGACGAATCAAAAACCGGTCGCCTTTTTTAAAACCGAGTTTTTTTAACGCGTTCCCAAACTTGTTTGAAAGGTTCTTCAGATCCCCAAACGTGTACTTCGCGGTTTCACCAGCGGCGTTCTCCCAGTAGAGTGCCACCTTGTTGCGGTTCTTCGAAGCAGCATGTTTATCCACAACATCTGCACCGATATTGTATTTCTTTGGGATGTCCCATTTCCACGCCTTATATGTTTTCTCGTACTCAAAAGCCCCCATTTCTTTTCACCTACCTGAATGCATTATCGACTAAGATTAATTAGGATATCATCCGAGGAGATTTGCGGAGATCACCATACGTTGAACTTCAGAGGTACCCTCGTAAATCTCCGTGATTTTTGCATCTCTGAATAATCGTTCAACCGTGTATTCCTTTGTATACCCGTACCCACCATGTATTTGCACTGCCTTGATGACAGCCTCCATCGCGGTTTCTGAGGCAAAAAGTTTTGCCATCGCTGCTTCTTTGGAGAATCGTTCTCCTTTATCTTTCGTATAGGCTGCGTTGTAGACAAGGAATCGTGCTGCTTCAATCCGTGTTGCCATATCCGCGATCATCCATTGGATCGCCTGGAATTTTGCGATGGGTTTACCGAACTGCTCACGTTGTTTGGAATAAGCGATGCTTTCATCAAGAGCGGCCTGGGCAATACCAACAGCCTGGGACGCAATCCCGATTCGTCCTCCGTCAAGTGTGCTTAACGCGATTTTAAACCCGTCGCCTTCTTTGCCTAAAAGATTCTCCTTGGGAACCTCCATGTTTTCAAAGAGAAGCTCTGAGGTTTGTGACGCGTTAATACCAAGTTTATCAAAGATGCTGCCGACCTTGTATCCTTTAAATGTGCTTTCAATAATGAATGCGCTCAGTCCCTTGGTTCCCGCGTTTTTATCGGTTACCGCAAACACAATGATAATCCCTGCTTTCGGACCGCTGGTGATAAACGTCTTATCCCCGTTGATAACGTAATGATGGCCTTTGAGCACCGCAGTGGTTTTCATCGCCCCAAGATCAGAACCTGCGTTTGGCTCGGTCCCTGCGAACGCGCCGATTTTTTCTCCTTTTGCGAGGATCGGCAAGTATTTCTTTTTTTGTTCTTCTGATCCATATTTCATGATAGGCCAGGCAGCAAGCGAGTTGTGAACAGAGGTGATCACACCAGTTGAGGCACATTTCCGTGATATTTCTTCGACGACAGTCACATAACTTATGGTATCAAGACCAGCTCCACCATATTGCTGTGGGATAATAATGCCGAGTAATCCTAGTTTAGCCATTTTTTCAAGTGTTATTGTTGGGTACTCCCCCTTTTTATCAAGTTCAGCGGCGAGTGGTGCAACCTCTTTTTCTGCGAATTCCCGTACCATGTTTCGAATCATTTTTTGCTGTTCGTTGAGTTCTAGTTTCATGGGGGTTGGAATCAAATCATCAAACATAAAGGTTTCTGTCAATATCCTTAGAGCGTATCCTATAAAAAGATGGTTTTTGTAAAAGAAAGAAATATAATACGGATAGAGGTTAAAGAAACTCGTCATGTCCTTAAAAAAAGGTTTTATTCACGTGTATACTGGTAACGGAAAAGGGAAAACAACCGCTGCAATTGGTTTAGGTATACGAGCGACTGGGGAGGGTCTGAAGGTCGCAATGATTCAATTTATGAAAGGACGAAGGTACAGTGAACTTGATGCGCTACAACATATAAAAAATTTCACGGTGGTGCAGTTTGGCCGTGATGAATTTGTCTCCAAAGAGAAACCAGAACAGGTCGATATTGATCTCGCACGAAAAGGATTTGCATATGCAAGAGAAATCATACAAAAAGATGCGTATGACCTGGTGATCCTTGATGAAATCAATGTTGCTGTTGATTTTAATCTCATCTCTTTAAAGGATGTTATCGAATTACTTGAAAATAAACCAGAAACCCTGGAGTTGGTTTTAACCGGTCGCTATGCATCACCAGAGATCATCAAACACGCTGACATCGTGAGTGAAATACTTGAAATCAAACATCCCTACCAAAAAGGAGTCCAGAGTAGAAAAGGTATCGACTGGTAAGTCGGAGGGCGTGGAGCATCATGGTTAAAAAAGAAACAATCAAGCAGATGCACGAGAAACGAGCAGACTGGGAGAAACAAAAATATTCCAAGGCGATTCAAAAAAACCCTGAAAGAAAACAGAAATTCAAAAATCTCTCTGATATTGAAATCAAAAATCTGTATACGCCGGAAGATATCGCAGATCTTGAGTATCTGAAGGATGTTGGGTTCCCTGGGCAGGAACCGTTTCTTCGTGGCGTACATCCGAACCTGTATCGAGGCCGTCTCTGGACGATGCGTCAGTTCGCTGGGTTCGGTAGCGCGGAAGAGACAAACAAACGGTATCATTATCTCTTGGAACATGGTGAAACCGGGTTGAGTGTCGCGTTTGATTATCCGACGCTCTACGGGTACGACACGGATCATCCGCTCGCACGAGGCGAGTTTGGGAAATGCGGTGTCGCGATTTCATCATTATGGGATATGGAGTTGCTCTTTCATGGGATCCCGTTAGATAAAATTACGACCTCGATGACGATCAACGGTCCTGCTGCGATCGTGTGGGCGATGTACATCGCGAACGCTGAGAACCAGGGAGTCAGCAAAGAGAAGATCGGTGGAACCATCCAAAATGATATCCTTAAGGAGTATATTGCGCAGAAATCATACATCTTCCCCCCAGAGCCGTCCATGCGGTTGATTGTTGACACCTTTGAATATGGTTTTAATAACGTTCCAAAATGGAATACGATCAGCATCAGTGGGTACCATATCAGAGAAGCAGGGTCGACCGCAGTTCAAGAGCTCGCGTTTACCTTAGGGGACGGGATTGAATATGTTAAAGCTGCGATGAAACGAGGTCTTTCTATTGATGATTTTGCGCCACGGCTTAGTTTCTTTTTCAACGCTCACAATGATTTTTTTGAGGAGATAGCTAAATATCGGGCTGCCCGCAGGATTTGGGCATCTGAGATGAAAAAACTTGGTGCGAAAAAACAACGGTCATTATGGATGCGGTTTCATACCCAGACAGCAGGGTGTTCTCTTACTGCTCAACAACCAGAAATGAACATTGTTCGGGTGACGATGCAAGCACTCGCTGCGGTCTTAGGCGGTACACAGTCGTTACATACCAATTCCATGGATGAGGCTCTTGCGTTACCCTCGGAGAAAGCGGTACGGATCGCGCTACGAACGCAGCAGATTATAGCGGAAGAAAGTGGGGTTACCGATACCGTTGATCCTCTCGGTGGTTCCTATTATATTGAATGGTTAACATCGAAGATGGAGGAGGAAACTTACAAGTATTTCGATAAGGTCGAACGACTCGGTGGAGTCATCCCCGCGATTGAAAAAGGATTCTTCCAACGGGAGATTGCTGAAAGCGCGTATCGGTATCAAAAGGAGACCGATGAGAACAAGCGAATTATTGTCGGGGTGAACCGCTACAAACTTGATGAAGAACCTTCGATTCCGATTCTGAAGATGGATGAGAAAGGCGAGGAACGACAGATAAAACGGTTGAAGAAACTTCGTACAGAACGAGATGCAACAAAGGTTCAGAACCATCTCCAGCGGCTACGGAAAGCGGCGGAAGGAGACGAAAACCTCATGCCGTTTATACTAGATTGTATCCATAGTTATGCAACATTGGGAGAAACCTGCGATGTCCTACGAGAGGTGTTTGGAGAGTATAAGGAACAAGCGATTTTTTAAGGAGGAAAAACCATGATAAAAAAAATTAGGGTATTGGTTGCAAAACCAGGTCTTGATGGCCATGACCGTGGTGCAAAGATCGTTGCTCGTGCGCTCCGTGATGCTGGCATGGAAGTGGTGTATACCGGTCTGCATCAGACCGCACAGCAGATTGTGAACACTGCCATTCAGGAAGATGTTGACGTTGTCGGATTGAGTTTACTCTCTGGAGCGCATATGACGCTGTTCATCGATGTTGCCCTGCTGTTAAAAGAAAAGCAGATGGATGATGTGTTGATTGTCGGCGGCGGTATCATTCCTCAGCAGGATGTTCCCGGGTTGAAGAAGGCGGGGATCGCTGAGGTTTTTGGACCCGGCACACCAGTTGAGGATATTGTGAGCTATATCAAAAAGAACGTGAAACGATGAGTGAGCTTTCCGCAAAGGTTATTGCCGGTGATCCGCGGTCGATTGGTCGGCTGATAACCCTGGTTGAGAACGATGCACCGGAGGCTGTTGAAGCAATGAAACAGATCCACCGGTATACGGGTCAGGCCCAGATCATCGGGGTCACTGGTGTCATGGGAAGCGGGAAAAGCTCCTTGATTTTCGAACTTGCCTTGGTGTTTCGAGCAGAAGGAAAAAAGGTCGGGATCATCGCGATTGATCCCACAAGTCCGTTCAGCGGCGGTGCCTTACTTGGTGACCGAATCAGAATGATGGATCTCTCAACCGACAGCGGTGTGTTTATCCGCAGTATGGGAACGAGAGGGATGATGGGAGGGTTAACAAGTGCTCTGTATGATGTCGTGGAAATCCTTGATGCCGCAGGGATGAACGTTATCATCATTGAAACAGTTGGTGTTGGACAGGATGAAGTCGATATCGTAAAGATTGCTGATACTACTCTTGTCGTCCTCATCCCCGGGCTTGGTGATTCAGTTCAGACGATTAAGGCAGGTCTCATGGAGATAGCAGATATCTTTGTGGTCAATAAAGCAGATAAACCTGGTGTGGAACAGACTGTTGCGGAACTTGAATCCATGCTTGATCTCGTAGGCCATACTGAATATAGAACACCTATTGTTGCGACCTCGGTTAAGGAAAAAAAAGGAATCCAGCTGCTTACTTCTAAGATTGCCGAACATCAAGAGTACCTGAAAAAAAGCAAGACATTTGACACGCGGAGACGGCAACGGTACGAAGCAGAGCTCATTGAAATCATACGGAAACGACTCATGGACTTTATCTTTGATGAAAAAAAACTGAAAAAAACAGTGGACTGTTGCATTGATCAAATTTCTAAAAAAGAGCTTGATCCGTACACTGCTGCTGATGAAATTTTAGGAAAAATTCTGAAGTAATTTTAAAGTATATTGAGGATAGATCCTCTTACTTCAGAGAGGATTATGCAGGAAGATTAACTGTAGTTTGTCGAAATAAGCTCCATTTTGAAATTTTTTATGTCAGGATTGATTTCTTCGAAATTCCCTGTTATTTTCACGACGTTTCCCGCTGTTGGCGCGTAGTAACATTGCGCGAGTCCTCCGAAGAGCGTGATATTATATGCTTCATAGGCTCCTGCAGGGACCGTAATATTTTCGGTGTTTAGGCAGAAAAATGCATCTGACATAGCAGGTATTGGAAACACGTTTCCATAACCAAGTGCGGTTAAAGTATCTTTGATATCAATGACAGGAAGGAGCGCGGCAATTTCCGGGGGTAAGAATTCTTTGCCAAATAGTTTGGCTATCTTGTTGAGGAAATTGATGAGGTTAAGATATAAGGATTGAATTTTTCCATTTATTGTGATATTTGTCGATGATAAGTTCCAAACAGTTCCGGTGTTTAAGGGAAACGTCAGCAGCGAAATAGGCGTGTCAAAGGTCGTCGCAATGTTCATGGTTATCTTCGCTGAAAATTTTTGTAAAAAACGAGGTAACGGAATAATCGATTGTTTGATTTCGATTGAGAATTTTTCTTTGTTAAAACCAGCAGATATCTCCTTTATTCCCAAGGTAGATTTGTCAATGAGTACTTTCCCTGAGACATCAAGGTTTGAAAAGCTCATTGAAATGTTTACAGGACCAGCGCCTGGATCAACGTTCACCATGCATTGTCCGTTTATCGATGTTTGATAATCCAATGTATAGAAGTCCCCTGCCGTACTGGTAACGGTTAATGGTAATTCTGCTATCGTAATATGCAGATTAATTGATCTGCCATATTGTTGATTCACTATGGAAATGTCATCGATCTTGTATGTCCATTGATCACCGATTTCCCATACAGGGACATCAGCGGCGTATGTAGTAGACATCGTTTCTGTTGATGATTTACTCTCTATTTTTTGTGGAGGTTTTGCTACCGCTAAAAGTGTGGTCATCAGCATTACACATATTAACATTCCAATAAGTTTCGTTTTCATAACCTTCACCCGGTAGTGTTTACTGATAAGGAATCCTTTTATAAAGGTATCTTATATAATATAGAGAAGTTTTTTTTCATTTTCTAATGATTATTTTCCTTTAAACAGGGGTTTTCTCTTTTCCAGGAACGCGGTCATTCCTTCTTTTTGGTCTTCTGTTGAGAAGCTTGAGGAGAAATATGAGATCTCGAGTGCGCATGCCGAAGGAAGATCTATGTTACTTCCTTTATTGACCAGTGCTTTGATAAATCCGGTCTGAACAGTGGATTTCCCTGCGATTTTTTGTGCGAGTTTCTCGGTTTCCTCCATGAGTTTCTCATGGTCGACAACCTTGTTTACCAGGCCGATACGCCATGCTTCCTGTGCATCGATCGTATCACCGGTGAGAAGAAGCTCCTTTGCCTTTATGTTCCCTACGAGTCTTGGCAGTCGTTGCGTCCCTCCGAATCCTGGGTGGATCCCGAGATTAATTTCTGGTTGGCCTATCTTTGCATTCGTGGAGGCAAGGATGATGTCACAGGCCATCATCACCTCACAGCCACCCCCAAGTGCGTATCCGTTGACAGCGGCGATGTAGGGGAAACGAGAGTTTTCTATGTTCTGCAGAAGCCGATGTCCGAGTGTTGCGAACTCTTTTGCCTGTAGCGTGTTCATATGCTGCATTTGTTTGATGTCTGCGCCTGCGATGAACGCTTTTTCTTTCCCCGTGAGTATTGCCACGTGGATGGTAGGATCGTTTTCCAGCTCCTCCACCGCGTTGGTGAGTTCTTCTAAGGTTTCTTTGTCTAACGCATTGAGGACCTGTGGCCGGTTCATGATGATGGTTGCGATCGTGTTTTTCTTTTCAATGATGATGTTTTTATAACTCATAGGTTCTCACCTTGGGGGATAATCGTAGAATCCTTTCCCGGTTTTCCGTCCGAGGTACCCGGCCTGCACCATTTTTTTCAGCAGCGGGCAGGGGCGGTACTTTGAATCATTAAACCCTTCGTACAGGACGTTCATGATGTTGAGGCTGACATCAAGTCCTATCAGATCAGCAAGCTCCAGGGGGCCCATGGGATGATTCATCCCCAGCTTCATCACACTATCGATGGACTCCTTGGTACCGGTTCCATCCTGCAGACAGAACATCGCTTCATTGATCATGGTAAACAGCACGCGATTTGATATGAATCCTGGTCCGTCGTTTACTTCTATGGGGATTTTCTCCATTTTCTCGGCAAGGTGTTTGATGGTAGTCGCAGTCTCTGTGGATGTGCGTAATCCACGGATGACCTCAACAAGTTTCATCAAGGGGACCGGGTTCATGAAATGCATCCCGATGAACAGGTCCGGTCGTTTTGTTGCTGAGGCAAGATCTGTAATAGGGATCGTGGATGTGTTTGAAGCAAAAATGGTTTCTTTCTTGCAGATCCCATCAAGTTTCTGGAAAACCTCTTTTTTCATCTTCACTTCTTCCAGGATTGCCTCGATGATTAAATCAGCGTCTTTCATGTCTTCTAGTTTTGTTGTTCCATGGATTTTTCCCATGATGTTTTTTTTGTCATCTGGGGTCATTTTTCCTTTCTCAACGGATTTATCCACGAACTTCTCAACAAAACCTAGTCCTTTCTTCACGTATTCATCTTTTATATCATGAAGAATAACCTCATATCCTGCTTTTGCGGCAACCAATGCGATCCCATGGCCCATGGTTCCCGCGCCGATAATACCTATCTTTTTTATGGTCATCTGTTTTCCTCCTACCGTTCCACAATCATTGATACCGCATGGCCACCGCCAAGGCAGATGGTAGCCAGACCCCGGTGTTTCTTATAGTGTTTCATCGAATGAAGCAATGTTACGAGTATACGAGCTCCGCTGCTGCCGATAGGGTGACCAATGGCGATTGCGCCGCCATGGACATTGAACTTTTCCTTAGGTATGCCTATCTCTTTGATGAGTGCTGCGGAGGCAGAGGAGAACGCTTCGTTATGCTCCACGAGATCAATATCGTCAATCGTGAGTTTCATCTTTTTAAACAGGTTTCTGAGTCCAGGGATTGGTGCTTCCATGACATACTCTGGTTTTACCCCAGTGGTATCATATCCTTTGATGGTCGCGAGTATCTCGAGGTTTTCTTTTTTTGCTTTCTCTTTGCTCATCACGATCACCGCTGATGCACCATCGGTTATCTGTGAGGCGTTTCCCGCGGTAATCACGCCTCCTTCTTTGAAGAATGGTTTTAACGCTCCAAGGCTCTCCATGGTGGTATCCTTGCGGATGCCTTCATCGTGTGCAAAAAATAGGGGATCTCCTTTCTTTTGTTTAATCTCAACTGGAACTATTTCATCTTTGAATTTCCCGGTCTCCGTTGCTTTAGCTGCTTTCTGATGGCTTGCAAAGGCGAGCTCATCGCAGTCTTTCCTCGCGATATGATATTTTTCTGCGACGATTTCCCCGGTCATCCCCATATGGAAATTATTGTACGCGTCCCAGAGGCCGTCGTGGACCATGGAGTCGATGATCTTCCCGTCGAAGATACGGTACCCGAACCGCGCCTTATCTAAGAGATAGGGGCAGTTGGTCATGCTCTCCATGCCTCCTGCGATGATACAGTCTGCGTCACCGAGTTTTATTGCTTGGGCTGCGAGAATAACTGCTTTGAGTGACGATCCGCAGACCTTATCAATATGAAAACAACCGACCTCATATGGGAGTCCTGCTGCGATAGCGGCCTGTCGTGCCACATTCTGGCCTAGACCAGCGGAGACGACATTTCCCATGATCACTTCGTTGATTTCTTTTGGTTGTATGCCTGTTTTTTTCACGGCTTCTTTTATGACGATTCCTCCGAGTTGAGGAGCGGAAAAGCCTTTTAAGGTACCATCAAATTTTCCCTGCGCTGTTCGGAGCGCTGCTACAATGACTGCGTCATTCATAATTACGTATACCTCCACCAAATAATTTTTACGGAGGATGCAATCCGGTATTCATTTAAAACATTTTCCAAAATATCATACTCGGAGAGTGGAAAAAAACTTTTTTACGAGGTTATAAAAATAAAGAAGGAAGGGAAAAAATTAGGGGGATAATATGAAGAACGTAAAACGTCCCTTCCTCCTCTCCTTATAATGAGAAAATTTATAATTTTTTATCAATAATAAAATATTTTTCCTCTTAAAATCACTTTTGGTAACATTTTTCTTATATGTTTTACCGTGGCAAATGTCCACTTTGTCGTTTTTCCCGAGAAGCTTTATAAAGGTTTAATGACAGAGATTAGCAAGTCATTAATTAACATGATATAGAATGGCAGGAATGGAAGGAAATGGAGAGAAAGCACCCAAGTATATTACTTAATTTTCTTACCATACTTTTACTTCTTAGTATTTCATCTATTGCTCCTGGAGTCACTGGAGTACCAACACAAAAGAACATTCAATCTTACTCAGAGATAGTGATAGATATTTCTTCCGTTACTACCACCATTCAAGACGCCATCAATTCCGCACAACCAAACTCAACAATTCAACTGCCTGCAGGAACCTTTACAGAAATTCTGACCATCAACAAACCACTCCACCTCAAAGGAGATGGAATATCACGAACCATCCTTAGTCCCACCTCAGCAAACAACGGATATGCTATCCGGATCATCGCCAAAGGAGTTA
>JAPKYG010000150.1 GCA_026394435.1 Methanobacteriota archaeon
TAAAGGATAGAAATCAATTTCTTCGATTGCATCTCTCGAGTACCCCATACGTTCCAAGGTAACGGTCTTGAGTGTGTTTGCCTCATTGGGGAATTGAATTATACCATCAGGGGTGATTTCGTCTAATTTAATTTTTTTAGGATCCGGAGCTTGACTAGGTGTATCAAATGCTGATTTTTGAAACAGACCGTCTATTCGTGATTTTTCGTCCAAGGTGGCAGCATTCATATCTATGTCCAGAACGTTTTCTCCTGCTTTTATCCCCAGAGGTTCTTTTTTATCACGGTTAAGTTGTACAGTCTTCACATCATCATCTAACATTACAACTTCAACTTTCTTAGAGGCTGCTGTCCCTGGTTTTGACTCATCTTCTCCAATTTTAACTGCTTTTATCTTTTGATCAAGCCATGTTGCTTCATCGGGTTTGACTTGTGCGATTGATTCTTCAAACTGAGGAAGCTCATCCTTGGTTTTAGTTAGTTTCTTCTTTACAACAGGTTTAAACTCGGCTGTTTCTACTTCCTTTTTCTTTTTCCTAAACCCGATGCGTTTCTTTGTTTTAAGCGGTGCTGGTTTTTTTTCTTTTTCTGCCTGTTTAACCACCGGCATAGTCTTTTTTTCGTTTTTTTTAGGAGGTTTGCGGACCCTAAAATGAGGATTTTCAACCTGAGAGGGAGACCCTAGTATCTTTTGTTTTATACTTGTCATTTTTTGATTAATTATAGTTCGTGGAGGAAGAGATGTGTCTTTTCTTGTGTTTTTTGAATCTTTTTTAACGTGGTTTTGATGACTTTCCCGAGAATTTTTAGTTTTGAGCCTAGTGTTTCGTCGAAGGAGGAGTAGGGGATTTTTCTTTGCTGAACTAATCTCGTTTTCTGCTTGTTCCCCAGGCTTGGTTTTTTTCTTACTGTCGATAAAAAATAGCGATGGTCGTTTACTTTTAACCTGAAGAGGATTTTTCGATAGTTCCTTCGATTCCTTTTCGCTGCCGAGAACCTCTGAATGAGCATTTAAAATTTCGTCTACTTTTTTCTCTATGTCTGAATTGTCATCTGGTTGTGAAGAACGAAGGGGCACTTTTTTACGAGTATTCTGTCTTTCCACGGTACCCCTCCGTTATTGCTCTCCTACCGATTCCATGCATCCCATCTTCCCACGTATATGTATTCGAAAGAGTAGTCTAAAGAGAATTAATCTTAACTCTACTTTTCGCGCATCTCATCCAACGAGTTTTTGATATAGATTGTTCGTATTTATAACTTTCTTTAAAATTTATGTTTCAGCAAAAAAAAAATCAGTCTCTAGGTTTTTTAAACCAGAGGATTGCTGCTAAAAGACCCAAACCAAACGGCAGGACGATCACATAATAGATAAGATCAATTTTTCTGAGGTACACCGTGATGTCATACCCAGAGACATAAAGGACGATGAGCACCACGAGGACTATCGGAATAAGGATACCAACGATAAGTGGCACTGCTTCTCTGTTCATTGTCCTCACAACCACAAACAGAACAGAGAGTGACTATTTGTAGTTAATGGAAAAATCGTTTTTATATGGGTTGGATGAGAAAAATCTATATAAACCTTAACCGGATTCCTGGCTAGAAGGGATTTCTGTGACTCAGAAAACAAATGTTATCATCATGGGTGCAGCAGGAAGAGATTTTCATAATTTTAATGTGTACTTCCGTAATAATACCGCATATAACGTTGCTGCGTTTACTGCGACGCAGATTCCTGATATCGCAGGGCGTAAGTATCCAGCGATCCTCGCAGGAAAATATTACCCAAAAGGGATCCCGATTTATCCGGAACAACAAATCACTGAACTAATTAAAAGATATAAAGCTGATCTTATTGTGTTCGCGTATAGTGATCTCCCATATGCGTACGTCATGGGCAAATCCGCCATTGTGAATGCGGCTGGCGCTGATTTCATGTTATTAGGTCCAAAGAGTACGATGCTTGTTTCAAAAAAACCAGTGATTGCAGTCTGCGCAGTAAGAACAGGCTGCGGAAAATCACAAGTCTCAAGGAAGATTTTTGAAATTTTACGGAAGAAAGAGTTAAAGGTTGCTTCAATCCGTCATCCTATGCCATACGATAAAGATCTGTCTACTCAGATATGTCAGCGTTTCGCGAGTTATAACGACCTTGACAAGTATAACTGTACGATTGAGGAACGAGAGGAATACGAGCCGTACATTGACATGAAAGGAGTCATCTATGCTGGTGTTGATTACGAGAAGATTCTTCGAACCGCGGAAAAAGAAGCGGAAGTTATTATCTGGGATGGAGGGAATAACGATTTCTCGTTTATTAAACCTGATTTACTGATCACGATTGCTGATCCTCACCGTGCAGGTCATGAGCTTACGTACTACCCTGGAGAGATGAATGTACGAAGCGCGAATGTCGTCATTATCAATAAAGTTAACACGGCGCGGAAAGAAGATATCGAAACCGTTCGCACCAATATTAAAACCATAAACCCGACCGCACAGATTATCGACGGGGTTTCAGCGGTTCACGCTGAGGATAAAAAAATGATCACGGGGAAGCGTGTCCTTGTAATTGAGGACGGTCCAACCGTTACCCATGGGGGAATGCGATATGGCGCCGGGACTGTTGCTGCAAAAGAATACGGTGCGAAGACGATTGTAGACCCGCGGCCGTTTGCAGTTGGCTCGATTATTGACACGTTTGAGAAATACCCGCATCTGATCAATGTTCTTCCTGCGATGGGATACGGAAAAAAACAGATAAAGGAGCTTGAACAGTCAATTAACAACACAGATTGTGATGTGGTCATTAGTGGTACACCGATTGATCTTACCAGGATTCTAAAAACCAAGAAACCGGTTGTTCGGATCAGATACAGCGTGGGAGATAAAACCGCTCGTGATATCGAAGCGCTCCTGCTTAGGTTCTTGAAAATAAAGAAATTATTTTAGTTTTTTTCCAAAGAGAACGAACTGCGCTAAGAGGGATTCCAGCTGGATGTGGTCGTTGCTTCCTTCGACAAGTCTGAATTCGATCTCACCGATTTTTTCCATGAGTTGGACTTTGTGTTCATCAGGTATCGTAAGGTCAAAGATAGTGCGATGGATTTGTCTAATGATTTCTTCACCGCTCAACCCGTAGGTGATGAGCAGGTCGTACAGCTGATTACGCGCAGCCATGAAGTTTCCACCTAACGCGGTGTTAATGAGTAATTTAACGTCCTCTGGTCGAGCGGTCGCCGAGGTTTCATAGAGGAGTTCTGCCGTTATTTTTTTATCCATAGATGCACCGACTTGCAGGACGTTGATTGCCTTTCGCATATCCCCTCTTGCGATAAAAATGAGCGATTCTAGACCATCAGGGGTGATTTCCAGTTGTTCTTTGGTCGCTATCTTTCTGATGTATTTTTTCACGTCGTCTGCAGTGAGTGGTTTGAACCGGAAGACCGCGCATCGTGACTGGATCGGCTCAATGACCTTGGAGGAATAGTTCACAGAGAGGATAAATCGACAGATATGAGTGTATTTCTCAATGGTTCTTCGGAGGGCTGCTTGTGCTTCTTGGGTGAGGGAGTCTGCTTCGTCAAGGAAGATGATTTTAAAGGTTGCTCTTATGGGTGCGGTGCGTGCGAAATCCTTGATTTTTCCGCGGATGATGCCGATGCCTCGTTCGTCACTGGCGTTTAGTTCTTGGAAGTTTTGTGACCAATGCTGTTCTCCAAAGACCTCGTGTGCAAGGGCGAGCGCTGCTGTTGTTTTCCCGGTTCCAGGGGGTCCAGCGAAGATTAAGTGTGGGACGTTCTTCGTAGTCGCGTAGGCTTTGAGTCGTTCGATGATGTTTTCTTGACCGACGAGATCGGAAAGAGTTTTTGGCCGGTATTTCTCTGTCCAGATTTCTTGCATGGCGTTTCTGTAATGTATTTCCCTTCTTAATGTTTTTTTGTCTCCTTGATTCGTTTTCTGGTCGGCATTTTGTCTTTTTTGACATTTTTACGGATAATCTTTATATAGAATTATAGACAAATGCTAGCACGATACAAGATAATAATTTCGAGATGATGTAATGAAAAAAAAAGTAATAAGAGGAGTAGTAAAATTCTGTGCTTTTGTCATCATCGCAAATCTCCCATTTCTTACTATAACACAACTCCTCGGCATCGACACATTCATCGACTCTTTTAACCACCCAGACTCCTATCAATACATAAAAAACGATAAAATAAGATTACCAGATACAAAAGGAGGATACCTTATTCTTGAGAAAACAACAGACCAAGACTATTCAATTGCAAAAGGGGACACCATCCTTTATCGCACCACCAAAGATACATTACGATACAGAGTCGTAGATCAGATAAACATCCAACAAGGAGTATTAACATATTACACCGCCGCCATCAATGAAGATGACCCGGACGGACCAATCTACGACCAACAAATAATCGGAAAAATCAAAGGCAGAATCGATGATAACATCTGGAATGCATTCTCCCTTCAAATCTGGGAACTCTCCATTCATAATCTCAACGCAGCCGCGCTCTTCACTAATGTCTAAAACCTCATGATAAGTTTTTTAATAGATGATGGTTACCTCGTAGGGGGCAACTATGCAATTTATTCCCAATTCTCCTTTGAAAAACAACATGTTGAAAGAACTAGGGCTTCACGATATCAACGATCTTTTTTCCGATATACCGCAAAAAATTAGGGTAAAAAACCTCCACCTCCCACAAGGCCGCACACAACAAGAAGTAGAAGAACACATGCGATTACTTGCTCAACAGAACAAATCCTTCTATGAAATGCCAAGTTTCTTAGGCGGAGGAATGATACCTCATTACATCCCTGCCGTCGTCAAATCAGTTATCTCCCGCTCAGAATTCTATACCGCGTATACTCCTTATCAACCAGAAACATCTCAGGGGTTCCTGCAGGCGATTTTTGAATACCAGAGCTTGATCGCAGAGCTCACCGGCATGGACGTCTCCAACGCCTCCCTCTATGATGGCGCTACAGCGGTTGGGGAAGCAGCCTTGATGTGTACCCGTATCAACAAGAGAAAAACATTTGTTGTTCCCGGTAACATCTCCTGGGAGAAAAAAAGTGTCTTGATGAATTATACGAAAGGAGCAGGCATTCGAATAAAGGAAGTCGCTTACGATAAAAAAACAGGAATGATTGACCTGGAATCACTCAAGAAAACCATTGATAATGAAACCGCTGGGTTCTACCTGGAGAACCCCAACTTTTTTGGCGTCTTTGAAGACAGGGTTGATGAGATTCATTCAATTTTACAGAAAAATCAATCGATGTTTGTCGTTGGGATTGACCCTATTTCGCTTGGGATTTGCAAGAGCCCGGGAGAATATGGAGCAGACGTTGTGATCGGCGAAGGAAAAAGCCTAGGAAATCCTCTTGATTTCGGTGGATCAACTCTAGGAATTTTTGCATGTAAGAACGAGTTTTTACGCCAGATTCCAGGTCGTATCATCGGCATGACCAAGGATCAGCAAGGGAAACGAGCGTTCTGTATGACGTTGCAAACCAGAGAGCAACATATCCGTAGAGAAAAAGCAACGAGTAACATCTGCACCAACGAAGGGTTGTGTATGCTTGCAGCAGCAACTTATTTATCATGGCTTGGAAGCAAAGGGTTACACGAACTTAGTGCGATTAACTATGAGCGAGGTCAAGAACTTGGAAAAAAGATCATCACCATCCCCGGGTTCACGAAGATGTTTACAGGAGTTCATTTCAACGAATTTGTTATCCGGTGTCCCGATGCAAACAAAATATGCAAACACCTTTTGCGACAGAGAATGCAAGGTGGTCTCCTGTTACAACAATGGTACCCCGAGTTAACGAATTGTATGTTATTCGGAATTACAGAATTACACAGCGAGGAGAGT